>CAMOEH010000116.1 GCA_946612055.1 uncultured Bacillota bacterium
GTTATCTTGCTTATAAGATTCGACATGTTCTTCATCAAGGATGATCAATCCGATGTTATCTAATGGAGCAAAGACGGCACTACGTGCTCCGACAACGACTCTAGCTTTCCCCGAGGCGATTCGACGATATTCGTCATATTTCTCGGCAGGGGTGAGCTCGCTATGAAGGATGGCCACGCTATTTTTGAAGCGGCGGGAGAAATATTCGACCATAATGGGGGTCAAAGAGATCTCAGGAACGAGCATCAAAATGTTCTTCCCCTCGGCAAGAACCTTCTCGCTTAAATGGAGATAGACTTCGGTCTTACCTGATCCCGTAACTCCTTGAAGCAAAACCACTTCTTGCTTCGAAGAGAGGATTTCTTCCATTGCCTTCGATTGGGCGAAAGTGAGGTCATGGGGTTGTTCTTTTTCGTATTCCTTGATCTGGAAACGATTTCTCTCTTTCCGGAAAATCTCCACTTTCCTCGCTTCAATCAAACGTTTCAAAATTGCCGGAGAACCAGCTTCTTTCTTAAGCACGTCCCCGTTATTTTCAATCAGACGGAGCATTTCGATTTGTTTGGGGGTAAGGCCATTTTCATCCCCATCGATGGCGCGAACATATTGGTCATAGGCAATCTTTGGGGCTCTCATCGCCGAAGAGGCCGGCTTCAAAGAAGGCGGAAGCATCGCTTGGAGGACAGCAATCTTTGGGGCCATGTAATAAGAAGCGACTTCTTCTGCTAAAGATAGCAATTCCGCATTCATCAACGGCTCTTGGTCATAGACGGATTGAATAAAATCCACATGGAAACCGTTTAGGGAAGAAATCTCTTCCTGGCTCAAATCCGTATGCTCGACTTTATCGACATAGCCGATGAGGTTTTGATGGCCAAAGCGAACCTTGACTCGAAATCCGGGGGCGACATTTTCCTCATCATGGCAAAGATAAGAAAAAGGACGATTCAAACTCGACTTGGCGTGTTCAATAAAAACGGAGAGAACCTTCATCCTCTCCATTATAACCTATCGATCCTCTCAATGAGAGGAAAGAATGATGGATTTGATCTCTTTCGCCGCGCGTTCGACCGAATCGTTGACGACGCAATAATCGTAATCTTTCGAGCAAGGAAGTTCGCGTTTGGCTTTGTTTAGACGCTCTTGGATGACTTCTTCGCTTTCGGTAGACCTACCACGGATACGGGCTTCCAAAGCTTCAAAAGAAGGCGGGACCAAGAAAATTGATAAAGCATCCGGACGCTTCTCCATGACGGATTTGGCTCCGTTGACGTCGATTTCTAACAAAACGTTTTTCCCTTCGAGGAGTTTTTCTTCCACCTTATCCAAAGGAGTTCCGTAATAATGCCCGACGAAATAATTCCATTCGAGCAATTTCCCTTCTTCGATCCGTCTTTTGAATTCGTCTTCGTTGACGAAATAATATTCCCGGCCATCTTCTTCCCCTGGTCTTTTGCTTCGGGTTGTCATGGAAACCGAGTAGAAAAGATTGAGGTCGGGGTCTGGCATCAAAAAAAGGCGCACCGTCCCCTTGCCTACCCCAGATGGGCCCGAGAGGATGATGAGTTTCCCTTTTTCTGCCATATATGGCAATTATTCTATTGCTTTCCTGCAGGAATAACAACGAAATTGCGTTATACTGATGGCATGAATCTTCGCTTGGGCCAATGGAAATCGTATTTGGAAACCTTAGAAAAGGAGATAATCTCTGCACGTCTAAGCCAATTTTGCTTATTCGATGATGAAACCATTGCTTTCCGCCTAAGCGAAAAAAGGAAACTCGTCGCGAGTTTTTCTTTACAAACCCCTCGACTTTATCTCTCCTCTACCTTCCCTAGTCTCACCTCAATGGGAGGGAATTTCGCCGCGACGATGCGCAAAGAGATCGGCGGAGGGAAAATCACAAAATTATCGTTGAGGGGAAATGACCGTGTCATCGATATCGAAATCGAAGCCATCAACGAGGTTTATCGGTTACAAAAAAGGCACCTTCTTCTTGAATTCGTTCCAGGCCATTTCAACTATCTGCTGCTTGATGAGGAAGATAAGATCCTCGCGGTTTTAAAGCCAAAATCATTGGACGCCCCCCGTCCTTTGCTTCGTGGATTAACTTATCCTCCCTTAAAAAATCCCTCTTTGGAAATTAAGAAAGAAGCGATTGATTTCCAAGAATATCAAAACGCCTGTTTGAAACTCGAAGAGGAAGAAATCGAAAGAAGAAGAAAGCAGCGTTACGCTCCTTTGTTTTCTCGATTGAAAGCCCAGCTCGCCTCTTCAAAACGGAAAAAAGAGAATATCCAGCAAGACATCGAAAAAGCAAGCGCCCATCTTTATGATGGGAACTATGGGGATTTCATTTTTATGAATATGTCCTCAATCTCATTAGAAAAAGGACAATTCGAATATGAAGGCAAGATGATCCCTTTGGACAAAAGGATTTCGCTTGCCCAAAATGCGGAATCTTTTTATCGGAAAGCGAAAAAGGCCAAAGCGACATTAGAGAAAGCCAAAGAAAACCTCGCTCGAGCCGAAAAAGAGCAAGAGGAAGCCGAAATCTTGCTTCGCCTATTCTCTTTTGCCGAAGAAGAGGAATTGCTTCGCCTTGCCAAAGAATTTGGTCTAGAAGGCCAGAAGAGAAAACCAAAAGCCAATGCGTTTGCTTATCTCCCTTATGAAGTAATCGATGATGGCGTTTCTTATTGTTTTGGCAAAAACGCTTCCCAAAATGATTTCCTCACCTTCTCTTTGGATACCAACAAAAACCATCTTTGGCTGCATGTAAAACAAGGCCAAGGATCCCATTTGATGATAAGGAAAGAAAATCCAACGCAAGAAGAGATTGCTTTAGGATGCGAACTCGCGTTGCTTGCTAGCCATTTAGAAGAAGGCGAAATCATGGTCACGTCCCACGCCAATGTGCGCAAAGGAAGCGTTCCTGGACTAGCTATTGTTAATGAATACCGTTCCTATTTGATTCGCAATATTTCGGAAAAGGCTAGGAATTTGTTCGCCAAAGCGGAGAAAATAAAACTATGAGCGACAATCTCGAGCTTGCAATCCAATATTTCGAAGAACGTTCTCCCTTCCCCGTTAGGGCAATTCATCCTTTAGAAGGAGGAACGGCAAACGATCTTTTCCTGATCAACTGGGCCTATGTCGTTCGTATCAAGAAAAAAGACAGTGTTGACGAAAGATTCGATCCAATCTCTAAAGAGATGCTCATTCACAATACGTTATTAAGCCGTCATTGCCATTTCCTTCCGACGACCTATGATTTTGATTCCAAAACCGGAAACATGATCAGTGAATATCAAGGAAGCACCAAAAACTTATCTTCGTTAGGAGACGATGATCAAATCGCCTTTGCTTGTTGCCAAATCGTTGATGCATTAGCAAAGCTCCACCAAATTGGTGGTCCATTCCCTTATTTCGATGCCGACAGTCGCTTCCACCACTATCGCGAGATTACGCTTTCGGGAGATTGCTACCATTTCCCCAATGATTTTGAAGAAGCGTTAACGAACGAAGCAAAAAGAATCCTTAGCGCGGATGAAGAACGCCTTTGCCATAATGACCTCGTGTCAGGGAATATCATCTTGACGGGAGAAGAAAAGAATCCGGTTCGCTTCATCGATTTTGAATTCGCGGCCATCAACGCGGTCAAATTCGATTTGGCTTCTCTTATCAGCGAGAACAATCTTTCTTCGTATGTCGCGGAAGTCTTGCTCCAACGTTATTATGGATCACGCTACAACAAGGAAATTAAAGAGGACGTGCGTGTAATTTGCTCTTTCGAAGATCTGCTTTGGTTTTATTGGGCCGAGGCTCGTTTCCTTGAGACAAAAGAAGAAATCTTCGCCTCCATCGCCAAGCAGAAAAAAGAAAAGCTTGACGTCATCTTGGCCTTGTATCAAAAAAACCCGAAGAACTTTGAGAAGGTCCTTCGGGAATATCCGTTTAATTAACGATCCGGGAATTTTTCGTCGTAGCGTTTTTTCGCCGCGAGGATAGCTTTCTTGGCTCTTTCCGCACCATGGATACCTTCGATGATGGTTTCTTTGTTGTGCTCTAATTCTTTATAGACTTTGAAGAAATGGGTAATTTCCTCGAGGATGTGAGCAGGAACTTCTTTGATGTCTTTGAAGTTGTTATATAGAGGGTCATTAGCGCAGATGGCGATGATTTTTTCATCGACTTTGCCCGTATCTGTCATTTCCAAGATGCCGATTGGATAGCAACGGCACAAGGCAAGAGGAACAATCGGCTCAGAGCAAATGACCAAAACATCAAGTGGGTCATCGTCTAGCCCCCAAGTCCTTGGGATAAAACCATAATTTTGCGGATAGTGGGTGGAAGTATAGAGGATGCGGTCAAGGACCAAAGCTCCGGACTTCTCATCGTGCTCGTATTTGTTCTTGCTGCCAGCAGGAATTTCAATGCAGGCAAGGAAACGTTCGGGAAGGACCTCTTCGCGAGGAACGGAATGCAATATGTTCATAAAAATCCTTTTTTCTTATTGTATCCCCTCCTTTACCTTTCGTCATTAGAGAAATGAAGGTTTCCTTTTGGGATAAAGGTTTTCCCTAAATCCTAAATCCTAACCCCTAACAAGGAGTGATTCGATGGACAGACTTACTCCCGCGCAGCGACGAAAAAATATGCAACGCGTCCGCAACAAAGATTCGCAGATTGAATTGAAATTGCGGCGCGCGCTCTGGCACGCGGGCTTCCGTTACAGAAAAAATCTTCGCAGTGTCTTCGGTTGCCCCGACGTCGTTTTTCTGCGGCTGAAAATTGCCGTGTTCTGCGATTCGGAATTTTGGCACGGTTACGATTGGGAACGGCGCAAGCACGACTTCAAGAGCCGCCAAGATTTTTGGATACCGAAAATTGA
>CAMOEH010000117.1 GCA_946612055.1 uncultured Bacillota bacterium
AAATGCTTTGCTTAGAAGGGGCTAGCGCTGGTCTTTCTTGGGCCACCATCCTGCATAAAAGAGAAGCCTATCGGGCCGCTTTCCTTGGCTTTCATATTAATGAATGTGCGAAGATGAGCGATGAAGAATTGGAATCTTTACTGTCCAATCCCGGGCTCATCCGTAACAAAAAGAAAATCTTTAGCGTTCGTAATAACGCAAGAATCGTCCAGAAAATCCAAGAGGAATTCGGATCTTTCGATGCTTATCTATGGAGTTTCGTCGATGGCAAAGTCATCGATGGCCATTGGGAGAAAACAAAAGACATCCCGACGGTTTCAAAGGTGTCCATTGCCATGAGCATAGACATGAGGAAACGGGGCATGGCCTTCGTTGGAAAAACAATAACGTATTCTTTTTTGCAATCCATCGGAATCGTAAACGATCATCTTAAAGATTGCCCGCATCGATAGGAATCAATGGTTTTTCGGTGAAACGCCGAAGAAGCGCTTATAGTGGGTGGAGAATAACGAATAATATTTGTAACCCAATGCATCGGCAACTTCATTTAGAGGGATGCCGTTTTGAAGCATATAACGAGCGCTGGTCATTTTCTGACGGAGGATGTAATCGGTAATCGATAATCCCGTCCGTTCTTTGAAGATGTGCTGGAAATAAGAACGGGAAAAATGGATTTGATCGCATAAATCATCGACGGTGATCTTGCGGTTCATGTTCTCTTTGATGTATTCGATGGCAAGATTAAGCGCTTCGTCGTATTTGGAGTTGCCTTTGATTTCGGCTTGGGGATTGGCTTCTTCTTCAAAGCAGCGGTTCACTTCGGAGACGAGGCGAACAATATCCCCGAAGACAAGGTGGTTGGTAAAGCGATTTCGAGGAGAGGTGCATGCCTTTTCAATCGATTTGAAGATTTTCACGATCGGAGTTTCCCGGACCGCCTTCGCGGAGAGATGGATCGCATGCAAGGATTTGTTGAAGCATCCTTTCAACGGACGGGTTCCTTTTAATTCGGGGATCAGATCCAAATCGATTTCCACGACATAACGTTCATAATCGCAATTGGGATTGACCTGGAAAGAGTGGTGCTCACCGCCTTCGATGACCAAGACGTCTCCGTGATTCATTTTGTAGCTATGTTCCGCAACTTTGAACTCGGCTTCGCCAGAGACGAAAAGGTAGATTTCGCATTGGGGATGGCAATGGGAAACGTTATGCGGCTCGACGTTCATTTCGTTCGTCTTCGTCAAAAAGTGACGAAAGCTAAATCCGCAATTCGAAGCATAATGCAGCTTGCAAGTATTCATGCATTAATTTTTAGTATGCGTTTAAGATAAATCAATAAATTATTGGATTTGAATTCGCGCGATTTATTTAAAGTAAAGGCATCAATCTTGTTTGAATAACTATTTTTATGTGGCGTTTTTATTTGCACAATTGGAAATTTGAATAGGCTTTTCCTAAAAGAGAAGCGACTTTTTCTAGCATGACGGCTTCTTGCTTTCCAAAGCGATTCAAAATTGGGGAATCAATATCGATTAAAGCGACCATTTTCTTATCGGCGAAAATCGGGACAACAATTTCGCTTCTAGAGATGGGAGAACAAGCGATATGGCCAATGAATTGATGCACGTCCTCAACGATTATTGTTTTTTCCTCGGCCAAGCAAGATCCGCATACGCCTTTTCCTTTAGAGATCTTTGTGCAGGCGGGTTCGCCTTGGAAAGGTCCTAAAAACAATTGGTCGTTTTCCACAAGATAGAAGCCCGCCCAATTGACTTGATCCAAATGGAAGAGAACAGAAGCGACGTTACTTAAATTACTGACCCAAGGCAAAGAGGGATCAATCAAGGATTCGATTTGTAAGAGCAATTCATCCATAACCAAATTTTAATATGGACCTCTATGTAACATAGAGCTTTTTTCATTATAATCAGCGTCGAGGTTTTAGACATGAAAAAACGAAGTATCGCATTCTATATCATCTTCCCCATCGTTTTCTTGCTGATTGGGGCAATTTTGCTTTTCTATTTGGATTTAGCCAATGGACCTTTTTATCTTTTTATTGCCGAAATCGTGATCTTAGTGCTCTTCGCGATTTCTGTGCTTTTATTTCGGGGAAGGCGATTTTTCATTCGCGTTATCCCATGGGGATTATTGATTGCGGCTAATGTGGCGATAGTGATGTTAGCCCATCCTATCGAAGCGAAGAAAAGCGCCGCTTATTATTCCAAACCCGTATATACCTCTTCTTTGACGCTTGCTAATGGCGATATCAAAGGCGTCTATAACAAAGATAAGGATGTCGAGATCTACGCTGGCATCCCTTACGCCCAAGCTCCTGTTGGCGAATTAAGGTGGAAAGAGCCAAAACCGATTGAGGGACATTGGGATGGCGTTTTGGATTGCTCTTATTTCGCGCCGAAATCCATGCAGCCTGGCTCCAATGCCATCATGGATACGTTAGTAGACATGTATGCCTCCAAAGGATGGCGCCCCAATTGGAAGATGACGCCATTAGAACCGGTATCGGAAGATTCCTTATATCTCAACATTTGGAGACCAGCTTCCATATCCGAGCCCTTGCCAATCTTGGTTTTCATCCATGGAGGATCATTAACGACAGGTTCATCTTCGTTTGAGGACTATAACGGCGAAATGATGGCCAAGCAAAACGTCATCATGATCACGATCACTTATCGTTTAGGCGTCTTCGGTTATTTCGCTCACCCAGATTTGAAAGATGAATCCCCCAATGGAACTACGGGCAACTATGGTCTTTTGGATCAAATCCAGGCTTTGCGATGGGTCAATGAGAACGCTTCTTATTTTGGAGGAGACAAAACCAAAATCACGATTGCCG
>CAMOEH010000118.1 GCA_946612055.1 uncultured Bacillota bacterium
AAGCGATCGTATTCGTAATGGAGGTGCCATCATACATCTCAAAGCAATGGTTGGTTTCTTCGCGGTGGAGGATACGGTAAGTGCCATCTTCCATCGAGCCAAAGGGTTTATCGTATTCGACGACGCGGTTTAAATTCTCCCCATTGACCTCATTGATGAAGCGGGAATTGATGGCTTCGACCGAAGTCGTTTCCGTCTGGTAACGATAAGCGCCTTCATCGTAATAGGCATAAGAGTTAGCGGCGTTGCAATGAAGGTTGTGGTATTTGTCAGCCGCGCCGACTTTGATGTAACCGGAGATATAAAGGGCTTTGATCACCGATTGTTCATAAGAAGATCCGGCAAAGGTTTCGGCAACCGTGACGGCATTTCCTCCTCCAGCCGAATGGCCCATCACCCCAAAGCGGGTACGGTCCAAATAAGGGAAGGCATCCGTGTTGTTATAAACGTATTGAACGAGGTAATTGGCCCCGTTAGCTTCATAAGCATAAGAACGTTGTTCCCCGGTTTCGGGATTATAGCCAGAATTGGTCGAAGCACCCTGCGATCCTGGGTCGATGACGAAGACGGCCGAGCCACGTTTCGACAGTTCAATCGCATATTGGGTCATTGTCAATTTGGTACGGGTAAATCCCGGGATGACGAAGACGGTAGAGGCTTTCTTGGTTTCGCTGGCGAATTTTGGTTTATAGAGGGTGACGGCATAAGAGACGTCATCTTGTTGGATCTTTTTCTTCACCCCGTTGACCGCGATGTCGTTATATTCGTCGGTCATCGCTTTGGTCAGACGGAAATCTGTCACGGAGACTTGGAAGCCATTAGTTTCAAACGCAGCTCCTGAAAATCCAGCTAAGCCAATTAGCACCAAAGAAGAGCAAGCAACGATAACCCGGCGCTTCTTAAAGAAGGCACGTACCTTGTCTTTTTTGCTCTGGGGTTCTTTAACTTCTTCTGGGTTTTCTTGATTGGTCTCAATCTTTTCTTCCGCAGTTTCCCTAACGATTGGGCCGGTCTCCCCTTTATCGAGATATGCGAGGATTCCTAATACCGTTGGGGCGATCGCGAAAATCGAGAAGCCAACGGCTAGGAAATATTCGATGCGCTTCTTCTTATCGTCTAAGGGGAAGCGATGAATGAAGGAAGAAAGGGCAAGCCCAGCAAAAATCACCGATAACCCAAAGGCAAAGAACATCCAATAGAGGTTATCGCGTAGAGAGAAGGCGTAAGCGGCAAAGAAGATGTAAATAAAGCCAACAACGTAATCGACGATGCTTCCGATGCGGAGGAATAAATGCTTTTTCTTATTCATGGTTGCTCCTTTAGGCTAGATATTGATAGCCTGCCTCCGTAATGACCCATTCATAGACGAGCCTTGCCATCGGGCGCTCGGTCAATAAGGCGACGTAACGCGTTCCTCCGCCCATTGGAATATCGCCCGTCTTTTCAACGATGGGGATATTGGCCCCCTTTGCTGAATCGACGTTATTTCCAACGCCTAGAAGCAAATCGACGTCCATATCGCGATTGACTTCCGCTCCTAAGGCCGCAACGTTGCCGTTATGGCTATAAGCCCGAATATCGATATCATCGATTTCTTCTGGGGTGGCCCCATTCTCGGCAACGAAATCTTTCAAATGGGGAGTCCATTTGTCGATGATCGATTGATTCAGCTTGGAAGTGCTTGTCTTGTCATACCAGCCGATGACCAAATAAGGCTTAGGAAGTTCATCGGGGGTGAGATAGACGGCATTGAAGGTCAATTGCCCGTCTTTAGCAAAAGAAGAGACGTGATTATAACGAACCAAGGCCCCATCGGTATAGAGGCGATCCTCTTCGGTTTCACCCAAAACGAAATCACCGATGCACCAGCGATAGAATTTATGGCCGGGTATTTCGGTGGTATGGGTCGGCAAAAGAAGGTTGTTGAAGATATTGACGGTGCCCGTCATCACTTCGCTTTCTTGTTCGTAAACGTGGATGGTGAGATCTTTTTCGAAGCTTTTGGCAAAAGCGCATGACCCTAAAGCCAGAACGGATAGGGACAGCAAAACCGGGATGCTGCGAGAATGGCCCATATTTCCTTTCTTCGGGGTATTTCCCCTCGCGGAGGTTCCGCGTTTTAGACATATCTATGATACCTTGGATTCTGTAATATCAAATATTCATTGTTTTCATACGTTCCATATCAAAAACGCATGTTATAATCTTTTTATGAATTACGATTATTACCATGTCTTCCTCGCGGTGGCGAAACACCATTCCATCACACGAGCCGCGAATGAGCTTTATACGTCTCAGCCCGCCGTATCAAGGACGATCAAAAACCTTGAATCCGATTTGGGCGTAAAACTATTTTCCCGTTCCAAGCAAGGCGTGGAATTAACCGAAGACGGCAAGCTTCTTTATGACCGCGTCTCCCAAGCCTTCTTGTTAATCCAAAAAGGTGAAGAGGAAGTTAGCCTTTCTGGTGGCTTAAAAAGCGGTTCGATCCGATTAGGCGCGACCATCACGGCTTTAGACGAATACCTTTTTGATTTTATCGAGCGCTTCCGTAGCCTTTACCCAGAGGTAAAGATCCGCATCTCCACCCAATCTTCTGATGCGACCATCTCCTTATTAAAAAGCGGGGTCATCGATATTGCTTTTGTCACCACCCCATTCCATGCCGGGGAAGGGTTAGAAGACCGTCATTTATCCGATTTTGATAACGTTTTCATCTGTGGCAACGACTATAAAGAATTGATCCATGGCGTTCATACGATTGCCGAACTATCTTCTTATCCACTAGTTTATTTATCTTCCTCGATGCAATTACGCGAATATAGCGACGCGATCTTTGAGCAATCTGGAATCAACGTGACTCCTTCTTTCGAACTCGATAGCGCATCGACGATCGTGCCGATGGTCGCGAAAAACCTTGGCATCGGCCTTGTCCCGAAATCCTTAGTGAAAGATGGCTTAGAAAAAGGCGTTATTCACGTCATCAAAACCGACGTTTCTTTGCCAAAAAGAAGCGTCCATATGTTAAGCAACCCATCCTTCCCGAAATCGGCTGCTGCAAGACGCTTCTTTGAATTAGCAAAATAAAAAACCACCCGTTTAATTGTGGGTGGCGATTTGAATGGAATAGGCGTTTGTCGCTTGGCGAAGTTCTTCCGCTAGCGGCGCGGTTTCGATTGGCTGATCGGATAACAAGCGGAAGAGGAAATCGATTTTTTCTTTTTGGTCTTCTTCGAATTTTTCCATGGAGATCGGGGTGATTTTGCATCCATGCTTCTCGCAGATATCAAGGACAACGGACATAACCGAGACATCGACGGGAACCACTAGATGGACCAATGGGTTCTTCATCGCGATTTTTCTTTCGACGCGGCGAAGCGTAATCACGACGAACATAATCATGATGGTCGCGGTGATGGCAAGAAGGAAATTCATCGATCCGCAAGCCAAGCCAACAGCCATGGAAAGCCAAATCGTTCCTGCGGTCGTAAGCCCTTTGGCGGTCGCGTTATGATAAATGATCGCGCCTGCGCCAAGGAAGCCAACGCCAGAAATAACCTGGGCAGCTAGACGGGCAACGTCGCGATGGCTTTCTGCTGAAGAGGGGAAGCCATAGATCGAGATGATCATGACGATGCAAGAACCCATGCCGACAAGCAAGTGGGTCCTAAGTCCTGCACTACGTCCGCGGATTTCGCGTTCTAGACCAATCATCCCGCACAAAACCAAAGACAATAACAAGGCGATTAACACCAAGAAGAAATTGCCAATCGGCCAACCATTGATGGTCCATTGGTTCAATAAATCGATAAGTTTCTGATCAATTGTCGTGGTCATGGGTTTATATGATAAACCTTTTGTAAAGAAAGCGCTATAAAAGCAAAAAGCGGATAGGCATGCCTTTTTTAGGCACGCTTTTAATGAAACGTATGCAACAAACGGTTTAAAAGAATCCGTGAATTATTCGAGTTCTTTTCGGTTAATCATACGAAGATAGACGTGCCGAAAATGCCACTGGTCAATAAATCCTTTTTCGAATCGAGTAATCGTGCCATTTTCCCATTTTGCTTCTAAAAGGCGAATGGTCGATACGAAATCGGCAACCTGAAAAAGGCGATAAGAATCGGGCTTAACATCTTTATGAAAAATGCTCAAAAAA
>CAMOEH010000119.1 GCA_946612055.1 uncultured Bacillota bacterium
CAATACGACCCTCGTGAAAATCTGCAATTGATCCGCACCATCCATCCTCGCGGCTTCGACTAAAGATTTTGGTAACCTAGAGAAATAATCGCGGAAAAGCATGTAGTAATAGGCATTGGCCCCAAACCCTAGCCACAACGGCAAGAACGTCAAATAAGATTGATGATCCGGATTTAAGAATCCAAAGTCTTTGATTTCTTGTAGCAATGGGAAGATATTGAGAATCGTCGGGACCATGTAGCCTAGGAAAATCAACGTGTTAATAACTTTATGGCCAAATGGCTTTACTACCGCGATGGCATAAGCTAGCAAACTATTGAATATGACCGCGGCCACAACAGAGCCCAAAACATAAACGAAGGTATTCAAATAATAACGCCCGAAATTGAAGCGTTCCCATAGACGGGCTATTTTTCCAAAATCCCATTCTCTAGGCCAAAAGGAATAGGTGGCGCTATTGATTTCGGAAACGCTTTTCATCGAGGAAGCGAACAAATAGACGATCGGGAAGATGGCCATGAAGGCGAAAATAAATAGCAAAAAGACAATCACTCCATAGCCGATTTTGTTTTTGGCCCTTCGGTAGTCGGCAAAATTCAAGAAGCCGCCACGCTTATCTTTAAAGCGCGGAAAAACCCATTTCCTTCTCGCGGCTTTCATTGTTTCTTCCTCCTTTTAGGAAGGATATGACCCGTTTCAAGGAAATTGCTTAATAGGCGATAGGCTACGGTGAATAAAGCGATGATTAAGAACAAAATGACGGCCGTCGCCGCAGATTTGCCATGCTCGAAATCTTCAAAGGCGTATAGATAACTTAAAAGCAATAATGACATCGAAGAATCGAGTGGACCGCCTTTAGGACCAATGACCAATGGCTCATAGAAAACTTGGAATACCGAGATAATCTGCAAGACAAATAAGGTGATCAGGGTCGCTTTCAAGCTAGGGGCGGTGATTTTGATGAATCGCTGCCATGGGGTAGCCCCATCGATTCGGGCCGCTTCATACATCGAATCATCAACGGATTGGAATGCGGAAAGATAGATTAAGGCCGTTGACCCCGCTCCTCTCCACGTCATTGCCAAGACAATAAGAGGAATAATTAAGGAAGTCGATCCTTTCCAAGGATGGGCTTTGCCCCCAAATGCCTGAACGATGACGTTAAATAGATCCGTGCTTGTATCGCCGTACATCGTCGAGAAAAGGAAAACGACCGCGATCCCCGAAATCATGCAAGGCAAATACAAAATCACCCGGAAAATGCCACGGGCGTGGAAGACTTCCGACAAAAGGAAACCAAGAAGGACAGGAACTAAATACCCAATCACCAAGGACCAAAGGATATAAAGGAAGGTATTCCCGATGGCTTTAAGGAAAACCGTTTCTTTGAAGATAGCAATATAGTTATTGAAACCGACAAAATTCTTTTCGAAATAATTGTTTTGAAAACTTAAGACGAAATTTCGTCCCATCGGATACCAGACAAAGAAAAGGAATAACGCCAAGGGGACGAGCATCAAAGCGTAGCCGAAAAGATTGCGTTTAAGCGCAGCTTTCCACCGCTTTCTTTTTCTGCTTTTGACCTCGGCCATGGCCAATTATCGATTCACGCCCTCATCCAATTTGTCTTGAAGGGTTGCGTTTGCTGTCGCAAGAAGAGAACGGCAATTCGCGGTTTCTTTCAACGTGAATACGCTTTGGATCGCCACGTCTAAAGCCGCATACATTTCTTGGGCGAAATAAGGAACTTCCGAATGCTTGTTCGCACCAATGGAATTGAAGAAAGGATTGTAATCTTCTAGCTTCACATTCACGTATTCGTTTTCCATTTCCTTGGCTCTAGCGAGGAAGTCTTCGTTTTTCCAAGGCATGATGGAAGGCAAAATCGGCTGCCCTTTCTTTTTCGCGACTTCATACCCTTCCCTTTTAGCAGCAAGGTTGGATTCGCTTATCTCCGGCGAACGGCCAATATAGTTGAAGAATTTAAGAATTCCTTCGACCTTCTCGTCGGAGATTCCTTTCGTAAAGACGAAGGGCGTGCCCCCATAAAGAGAATAATGATGGGTGCCATCTCCCGTTGGCATTGGCAAGAAGGCAAGATCATCCATGTTCACGTCCCCAAGTAATTTGGCGTTTTGAAGGACATCGCTTCCAACAACAGCAAAGGCAACGTTCTCGCCGATATTGGAATACCAATCGTTATAGACGCAGGAAACCGTTTCTTGAAGGCGTTGGTTAACCCACATTTCCTTAATCCATTCCAAAGCATTGATTGCCCCAGTATCGGCAAGGTTAGCAACCCAACGGTCGCCATCTTTGATTTCGAGTTCGCTTCCATAGTTCCAAGCCATGTTGGAGAAAACCCAGCCGCCATTTTTATTCGCGGAATACATCATGAAGCCACGGACGTTATCTTGATCAACCAAGGTTTCGGAAATCGACGAAATCTCCTCGAATGTCGTTGGATAAGCCGGCGAGCCATCTTCGTTATAGATGGAATATTTGCCGTTGATTTCTGGCAGGAAGCCATTGTCTCCGAGAATCCGTTTATTCATCAATAACCCAAGGCCATAGCCATCGCGAGGAATACCATAGATCTCGTTATCGAAAGTCAACTGTTCCTTCATCGCATCGTCCATCTTCTCATCCCATCCCAAGGCTTTGATTTGAGAGGTAATAGGACGGATGATGTTCTTCTCTTTTAATTTGGAAGGCTCCGTGAACCAGGTTTGCCAAACATCAGGCAAGGTTCCGGTCGTATATTTTTGACCGACGGTCTCGGTGGAATAAGTATAGGGAGAACCGACGATTTTATATTGAGGATTCTCTTCCATGAAGCGATCGGCCCAATTTTGATACATCGCCACATCGGCGGTATCGCTAGGTTCGGGCCAGAACCCGATCTTCAGCGTAATCTTCGAATTGTCTCCGCCACAGCTAGAAAGTAAGCCTGCCGCAAGAAAGAAAGCGCTGAAGGTAGGAATCAATAATTTTTTCATGGTGAAACTCCTAGAAGGCCCGGGAGAGAGTGTTCTCCCCCGGGCAATATTTTAATTGGTTGAGGAATTAGCCGCGAATCACGTTATATGGGGTTCCGGCAAGGGAGATACCCTGGATATCAAGGATTTCGATCGTTCCTTCTCCAGTGCCCCATCCCCCGAAATGGATTTCGAGATCTTTTCAAGCTTCTAAAACGA
>CAMOEH010000120.1 GCA_946612055.1 uncultured Bacillota bacterium
AACTGGGCGACGAATAAATTAGCCGGCATATCAAATAATTCAGTTGGGGTACCAACTTGCATAATGAAGCCATCTTTCATACAGACGATTCTATCGCCTAAAGTCATCGCTTCGGTTTGATCGTGGGTGACGTAAATAAATGTCGTATTAATTCTCTTTCTTAAAAGAATGATTTCCGCGCGCATTTGGTTACGTAGTTTAGCGTCTAAGTTAGATAATGGTTCATCCATTAAAAACACTCGTGGTTTTCTGACAATTGCTCTGCCTAAAGCAACACGTTGTCTTTGACCACCGGATAAAGCAGCGGGTTTTCTAAATAAATATCTAGTCAAATCAATCGATTCGGCAACTTTATTGATTTCTAAATCCATCTCTTCTTTGGTGAGCTTTTTCATCTCGAAAAGAGGAACTTCGTTATTTTTCAGATATTCGATCTTTTCCTTGAACGCTTCGATTTGCTTTAGCGTATTGGCGTTTTCTTCTTCTAAGCCTTTGCACTCTTCCGAATATTTTCCGGCATATTTATCGATGATGCGTTGGTTTTTCCTAAAACTCTTCTCGCGTTTTGCGATGAGCTTTTCCGTTTCTCGTATGGTGTATTGGTCAATGCCAACAGCTTGAATAAGAACCTCTTTCTTGCGTTCTTCGTTTTCGAATAGCTTCTTATAAAGCTCCGCTCTTTTAGGCAACAAAGAATCGTCATTTTGGTTCTTTTTGAATTTGGCATCAATGAGGGAAATCTGCTTTCGAATCTCTTTGTTTTCCTCCACGATTCCGTTGATGGCCTCAGGATTCGTGTAAATCGGATGCGGGACCTTTCTTAGTTTCAAAGCAAATTTCATATTGCCGTAAACGGACATATGAGGATACAAAGCATAGTTTTGGAAAACCATGGCGACGTTTCGATTCATCGGCTCCACTTGGTTCATGAGCTCGCCATCGATATAGAATTCGCCCGAGGTGATGGTCTCTAAGCCTGCGATCATTCTTAAGGTCGTCGATTTGCCGCATCCAGAAGGGCCGACAAAGACGACGAATTCTTTGTCTTTGATCTCCAGGTTGAAATCGAAAACGGCTTGGACGCCATTCGGATAAATTTTATTGATTTTCCTTAAAACGAGATTCCCCATAACGCACCGCCCGGTCTGATTATTTATATGAATTTTCTATTTTTATTCTACTATGTCATCCATAAATAGTGTTGGATAATATTTTCTAAATTAAGCAAAAAATTGATATTTCCTTTTTCAAGGCTAAAATGATTTCATGAACTTAAGGCTCAATATCCAATACAAATTAGAAAAACTTGTCGAGATAAAATCCATCTCTTCAATCTATATCTTTCATTTCGATAAATCCTACACCACGGATTTCGAAAGGCACTGTCAGCCCGAATTGATCTATGTCGATGAAGGCGTAGAACAAGTTTGGGAAGATGACAAAGTTTACACGGTAAAAAAAGGCGAGATGTTTTTGCATAAGCCGTGGGCGTCTCATAAGGACGCTTGCTTAAGCGATGAGTCGCGTGTTTATATCATTTCTTTCACCGTTTCTAGCAAATGCCTCGAGTCATTGTTTGATCGCGTCATTCAATTGAAAAAAAATGAAATCAACCAATTGAAGCAGGTTTTTGAAACTTATGTCCAAAACGTCGACTCGGAGATCGATCAATGGTTTTCCGATAAAAAAATCATCGCGGACCGCAATTCTTTCGGAGTCAGTCAAATCATCAAAAACAATTTCGAGCTGTTTTTCCTTAGCCTCCTCAATCCCGAAGATAGCGAGAAGCTCGAATACCGTAAATACGATAATCCGCTGATCAATCGCGTCATCGAGGAACTCGATAAGGAAAAATATGAAAAATTCTCTTTGGACCGGGTTGGCAAAAACCTTTCTTATTCCAAAAGCTATTTATGCCGCCAATTCAAAAGGGTCACTGGCGTCACCATCATTTACTACTTCTATTCTTTGAAGGTAGAAGAAGCGAAGAAAATGCTAATGCACGATGGGCACTCCATCGAAGAAACGAGCGTCATCTTGAATTTTGATTCGGTGCAATATTTCTCGAAAGTATTCAAAAAATACTGCGGTTTATCCCCTTCTGACTGGCGGACCGTTTCTTCAAAAAGAATGTATTTCTAATTCAGGAAATAGCAATTCCTTGGCTTATAAGCCACCTCATTCTCTAGCCATTTCCAAGGCCATATCAAAGATTTTCTTTTGCTCGAAAGGAAAATATTCGTCATGGCGTTTTTGTTTGCGTTCTATGTCAAACATCGTCCATGGCCAATCGGTTTTGGAATAATCCTTTAATTGAAGGGTATCGGTGCAAGCATAGACTTTAGTCGGACCGATAAAGCGTTCGAAATTGCCTTGATACCAGGATAATAACGAATCATAGGCCCCATCCATCGCGTTGCTTGTCATGATCAACAAAGTCGGGATCTTATGCTCGTTGCAGCAAGGATGCTCTTTGTTGTAAGTGAGGTTTTGGAAGATGAGGCGTTCAAATAATGCCCGGAAAGAAGCCGTGAAATTGGATAAATAATTCGGGGAACCGAGGATTAAGCCATCGGCTTCTCTAATGGCATCTAATACGGGAGTTAAGCCATCTTGATGTAAGCAATGGCCTTTATAACGTTCCTTTTTGCAAAGGAAGCAAGAGACGCATCCGGTATATTTCTCTAAGCGGAATAAATCAAACCAAAGCACTTCCGCTCCAGCGCTTTCGCATCCTTCTTTGGCTTTCTTTAATAAGGTATCGGTGTTCCAATTCTTTCTTGGACCGGCATTGACGATAACGATTTTCTTCATGGATAAGATTCCTTTTCCTTTTATATTATGCGCGCGTTAATAAAGGGACAAAGAAGAAAAAGGGGCTTCAAGTTGCATGGAAGGAATCGGAACAAAAACCAGAGTTTATTAGGCGTAGTCTAGCTTTTTGGAATTTTTTATCTTCGGTGAAAGTCTAAAGAGGTCTAAAAACTTTCCCAAAGTCTAAAGAGGTCTAAAAAGGTCTAAAAAGTCTAAAGGAGTCTAAAAAGCTCTAGATAATTATTGTTGGTACTGGATCTTAAAATAATCCAAATATGCTTTGACCGTATCTTGGCCATCGAGGCACGTATCGATCAGCCAACCATGGTGCTGGCTCCAATTCTTTAAACCGCGGTAATAAAACTCCTTTTTGCTATCAAGAATGATGAATGGAACGATATTGTTTTTTAAGCATTCTTTGAAGGCGATTAATCTGCCGACTCTTCCATTGCCATCTTGGAATGGATGGATACGTTCAAAATTAACATGGAACTCCACGATTTCTTCGAATGTGTGATTCGCTTTCTTGTTATATGAATCGACAAGTCTTTTCATTTCTTGTTTGACTTCTTTTGGATCGGTTGTGACTCTATCGCCC
>CAMOEH010000121.1 GCA_946612055.1 uncultured Bacillota bacterium
AGGCGATGATTATGAATTCGGGGAAATCACCGTCACCGATGCAATCGATGGCAAACTTCCTTGGACTTTTGTCTTGCTTGATCCTGCTGGGAAAAACATTTCCAATAAGGCAAGCTTCAACGAACATGGGCGTCTTCATTTCAAGCCTCTAAGCATTGGTGAATACACGCTTCGCGTCCTTTCTAACGATTATTCGACCAATGCTGCAGCCAAGCGAATCTTGCTCAACGTCTTCCGTCACGAACATTATCCTGTTTTCGACGAAGATTATGTCTTCCCGATCAATGGTCGTTCTTCTTCCGAATACATCATTCCTAAGGTCTCTGCCCACGATATTGATGATGGCGGCGATAACGAAATCAGCTACACGTATGGCGTCTATTACTATTCCGATTCCGGAGTTCGTCGCGATGTGACCTTGTCCCAAAAAGAAAGTGGCGAATATTATTTCATCCCGAAAAAAGAATCCGCCTATCGAAACGACGGCATGGGCAAATATTACATCACCGTCAGCGCGAACAATTCCTATGGGGAAAGCGTCTTGGAACGGGAAATCTACGTGAAGCCCGATATCGTCGATGAGGCTTCGATGCTTCCGGAGAATTATCTCGACGAAGACCGTTGGACCTTAAACGATTACAACACCTTTGGTGAAAGCGATATTACCTTAATTGGCAATACGAGCTATAAAGCGGGCCTTAAATTGGATAAAGGCATCTTCTTATATTTCTCGGTGGAACAATTGCTTGATAAGACCGGTTTGGACAACTGGTTCTCCTTCGGCTTTACCACCCATCCAGGCGAAGGGAAATATGGCGCGGGAACCCAAGGCTTATATTTCATGTTCTTCTATCAAAACGGGGCCTTCCGTTACAACATGCAATATGTGACGAATGAAGGCGTCGCGATCGATATTAAAAACAATGAACCTCTTGCCTCCGATTTCTCGGGAGAAACTAGCCTTGCGGTTTATCCTTTCGATGAAAGCCTAGATCCCACGATGTATGACAACATCGATGTTGCTCTCAATGGTGGCAAAGTCGATTCCTTCGAAATCTATAAGATTGCTCGTTCTGAGATGACCGATGACGAAGGCTTTGTCTATCTCAATTTCGGCTATAGCAATGCTGGCGAGCACACGAGCCTCGATCCATTCGGAACCAATAACCCTATTGTCCATCTCCATCGCCTTCGCATCGCGGATAAAAAAGCTCCTGTCCTCACTTTATTAGGAGATGTTCCTACCTCAGGAAAAGCAGGGGAAAGAATCACTTTCCCTGGCGTCAAAGCCGTTGATGAAACCGATGGAGAGGTGGAAGCCTATTTGTCTTCGATTGTCGGGCCAGATGGCGTGGCGATTACCGTCATCAATAACGTAGCGGTTTTCCCAAAAGCCGGAGAATATATCGTTTCCTATAAGGCGGTTGATTATTCTGGCAATATCGGCTCGATCGAGAAAACGATTCTTATTAGCAAAAAAGGTGGGTGCAAAGGAGCGATCATTCCCGCTTCTTCTGTTGGTTTAATCGCCTTAATTGGAGCAATCCTCCTTGCTTGGAATAGGAGAAAAGAACGTGAAGATTGAACCTGGCTCTTATCCTCTTTCTTCCGGGACGCTTTCTCTTCCTCTATTCGTGGAAGATAGCGGCCATTTAGGCGTAGGGAAGAAAACTCCATTCCTAGAGGACATCCATTGCGATTTCCCGTTGATTTTCTCTTCTTTTGGTTCGGTTGATTTTCGGGAGATGAGTCTGCTTGTCGTCGATGAACGAGGCTATGGGTCAAGGCGTTTCCTTCCCAAAGAAATCAAAGAAGGGAAGCCCATCGAAGATGCCTTGCCTCATCCTTATGGAGAAAGCAAAATCACCGAAATCGTTTATGAAGATGATTCGGGCGATCTTCGCGTCCATCAATTCATCAAAAGCTATGAAGAGAATGCTTTTTCCTTCTCTTTGCAAATCGAAAATATTGGGAACAAAGACCTTTGGATTCGACGTGCGTTTTCTTTTGAATACCCCTTAGAAGGAAAAGGATATGAAATCATCTCCTTCCCCGGAAGATGGGGTGCGGAAAGAAATGCTTCAAAGACGACATTAAGCCAAGGCGAATTCCTTCAGCAATCCATCTGCGGCATTTCCTCTAGCTTTGCTAATCCGATGCTTTTGATTGCAAAAGAAGATGTTTGCTATGGCATGTCCCTCGTCTATTCTGGCAACCATAAAGAAATCGTCTCCGTTTCCCATTTGGGAAGCACGAAGATTCTAATTGGGATGAATGATTTCTTGTTGAACATCCCCTTGAAGCCAAAAGAAATCTTTGCCACGCCAGAAGCAATTTTCACCTATGGGAAAAGCGTGGATGACGTGCAAGCGAATTTCTCTTCTTTTACGCGTAAGCACATTTTAAGAAGGCTATCTCCGAGGCCCGTTGTTTATAACACTTGGGAAGGATCGGAATACGATATCGGGGCCAACAAATGGAAGGTGCTTGCCCAAAAAGCTTCTCAAATCGGATGTGATGTTTTCCTATTCGACGATGGCTGGTATTATGGCCGAACTTCCGATAAGACGCATCTTGGGGATTGGAGGCTAGATTCCAAACGCTTAGGCGCGACCTTTGATGAGATTAATGAATATCTTTCTTCTCTCCATTTGAAACTAGGGCTTTGGATTGAGCCAGAGATGGCTTCTTTAGACGCGGATATCGTTAAGAACAACCCTTCCTTTATCCTTCGTCGAGAAGGAGCGGAGCCTTTGCTTTGCCGTAATCAGGTGGTTTTAGATCTAGCCAACGATCAAGTCATCTCCTATTTGAAGAAAGAATTGTCTTATTTATTCTTGTCTTCGCGCGTTGCTTATGTGAAATGGGATTTCAATCGCCTATTGACGGATGTGGAAAGTTCCCATTGTTTAGGAGGAGAATATTTCCATCGTTTCATCCTCGGCTATTACGAATTGCTCTCCTATTTAAGGAAAGTCTTCCCCGAGATTATTTTTGAAGGATGTGCTTCCGGAGGGGCGAGATTTGATTTGGGATGCCTATGCTATCTTGATTGCATCTGGACTAGCGATAACACCGACCCTTATGACCGTCTTAACATTCAAGAAGGGACATCGTTAGGATATCCATTAGCTTGTATCTCCAACCATTATTCGGCTTCTCCTAACGTCAATACGCGACGGCAGGCAAGCCAATTATCGCGAGCTACGGTTGCTTTGTTTGGCCCTTTTGGGGTGGAATGCAATTTGCTCCATTGTCGAGAAGAAGAATTGCTTTATTTAAAGCAAGTCATCGCCTTTTACAAAGAACATCAAGAAGATTTGCTTGTCGGCGATTATCACCTTTTGCTGCCGGTGGAAGACAAAGAGCATTATGGCTGGCTTGTGAAAAAGGAAGGGACCATGTATGTCCTTTTAGCAAGCCGAGACGGGAGCAAAGTTGATATTGATCTCCCTTATATCGACCCGAAGAAAGAATACAAAATAACGCCTTTCCTCGAAGAAGGATTCTTCCTTATGGGCAAAGACATCAATAAGAGGCTTTCCTTAAAACAAGACAAGGCCATGCAAGTTGCTTTCTATGTTGTGGAGGAAAAACAATGAAGAAAACATTTTTTCTACCATTAATTGTTTTCCTTCTTTCGGCTTGCTCTTTCCCTGAAATCAGCACCTCGTCTTCCTTTTCTAGCGAGGATTCAAGCTCGGATTATTCTGATCCTGGCACCCAAACTATTGAGCCAAGCGAAGAACCGAGTAGCGAAAGCTCGGCTAGTGAAAGTTCAGCAAGCGAGCCTTCTTCATCGACAACTTCTTCAAGCCAATCTTCTTCAGAAAGCTCGTCATCTCAGGAGGAATTGATCATGACCCCGATTTCATTCCCGCAAGCCCGTTCCTTGAACGAAAATGAACTTGCTTCTTATATTGGAAACGACGTCAAAGACAATAACGGCTGGGTCAATTCCGCCCATGCGGACGGATTGATCATCTCGCCTTATTTCCGTGTTGTCGCTGACCGTAAATACGTTTCGGTTTATGCCACAAGGACTACTTACGGAGCCCATAGCTTCTCGATGTTTGATGTCCCCGAAGATTGCTTCCCATTGGAATTGACCATTTCTTCCAAAGAAAATGAAAGCTGGAATAGCGTGACCATTTTGCCGAAAAACAAATGCACGTCCTCTCTTTCTAACGGCAAGATTACCCTTACGATTCCTGAACCTGGTAACTACACGGTTTTGCCAGATGGAGAAAACACCAAACCTTTGACAATCTTTGCTTACAAAAAGGAAGCGGTGGAGATTCCTGCTGGATATAGCAAGAAAGTCCTCTCTCCCGGCGATCATGGGACTTTGGTTTTCGGAAAAGAGAAAACCGTTTTGGTCCTGGAAAAAGGATTCCATCGAATCAACCGGATCGAACTGAAATCAAACTGCATGATTTTGTTTGAATCCGGAGCCCAGGTTGAAGCCCAGAATTCCTTTGATGGAGAGACTCCATTGCTTAATCCTGATTGGGCGGGGATGACGCGTTATCAAGCCTTCCTCCATGGCCAAAACATCCATAACGTTCAAATCAAAGGACATGCCTATATTGATTTAACGCGCCTAGATTGGCACGCAAGATTAGGATGCTATTTCGAGAATTGCTTCGATTTGGCCTTTGAAGGATTTGCTTTGGTCAATTCCCCAGAATGGACTTTGGAGTTGATGAATTGCCACGATTCCCTTATCCAAGATTGCTCGATCTTTGGATACCGTCAAAATTCTGATGGCTTTGCGATTGTTGATTCTTATAATGTGCAGGTGAAATCTTGCTTTGCCCGTTCTGGCGATGACCTATTCGAAGTCAAAACGATGAATGGCTCTTTGACGACCCCTGTATCTAACATCGTTTTCGATGAATGCGTTGGTTGGCCGGATAAATGCCGCGGATTCGGCATCATCCACGAAACCCAAAGAAATATCTCCGATGTTACCTATTCCCATATCACGGTCATCTCCGCTCCGGCGGATTGGATGGATGCTTTAGGCGCATTAGTTGTCATCGTCGCAGGGAATTCCACAATTTCCAATATCACCTTCTCCGACGTCGATATCCATCAATGTTCCTTCTACCCAATCAATTTGACGCTTCATGAAGAATCTGCTTCGGGGGTGATCAATGAGATCCATTTCCAAAACATCAAGATTCCTAATGACAACAAGATTCGCCTTTGCAATTCCTCCTCTTCTGGTGAAATCAAAAACATCGAATTTGATTCTATCTACCGAAAAGGAAGCCGCGTGAATACGACGCTAGGCCTGAAATTAAATTTAACCGGGACGATTGGAACGGTTACGGTGAAATAATTAATGTTCAAAGAGAAGGGCGGAGACAATCTGCCCTTCTTTTCTTTCGGGGATAACGTCCCCTTCTAACAAAGGAGCTAAATATTCTTTGAAAGCAGGCACATCGATTTGTCCTGGGCCGATAATCCAAGAAGAGGGGAAATAACGGGTTTCTCCTGCGATTTTCTCTACCGGAGTCGCTTGCAATGAACTCCGATAAGGACGATTGCTTTCCCTATGGATTGTCACCATTTTGGATGTTTCGCCTTTTAAGGCTAGTTTCACGGCATAAGAAGTGACATCAATAGCTTCTTGCTGATCGGCTTTGCTGATATGAGAAATGTCGCAGCGCGAAAGCAAAGAAAGACCAATGCCACGCGAGGGGATCCCTAGTTTTTTGGTGACCATTTTAGCGAGGACGTGTACGAATCCTTCTTGGTATCCGTGGCCGAATTCATCAACGAACAAGGGGTCACCTTGCAACGCTTTGACGCCTTCGGATATCGCGACAAGGACCCGTTTCTTTTCTTGATAGGTTTTCTCAATTTGCTTTAAGAAGATATCCAAATCGAAATCCATCTCTGGCAAATAAACATAATCAGGAGCGTAAGGCTCTTCGATTAAAGCGGTGGAGGCGGTTAGCCAGCCAGCATCTCGTCCAATGACCTCGACGATCGTTACTTTGCCTTTATCGTAAGAAGAGATATCAATCGATAGGTTACGGAGATTATCGATGATGGATTTGCAACAAGACCCATACCCTGGGCAATGATCGGTTTCATCAAGATCGTTATCGACCGTCTTGGGGATGCCGATGACTTTAATGTCGGGGAAACGCTTCGCTAAATGAGCGCATGTATCCATCGAATCGTTGCCCCCATTGACGAAAACAAGATCGATATCATGCCGTTTCAAGGTGGCTTCGATGGCTTGGAAAGTTTCTTCGTCATCCGCTTTTAGGCGATGCCTGCTAGAGCCTAAGGCACTTCCTGGGGTTTGAAGCAGCAATTCAAGCTGTTCTTCTTCCAAAGAAGACAAGTCAATCAAATCATCGCGAATCAGACCATCGATGCCGAACTTCGCTCCATAGATTTTGCTGATTTCGGAATGAGAAAGGCATTGCTTCACATACCCGTATAAAGAAGCGTTGATAACGGAGGTTGGACCTCCAGATTGAAGATAGACCGCGGAATGGGTTTTCATCCTTTCAATATACCGCTTGGCCAAAATAATGGGTGCACGAATTGATGAAACTTTTAAGTAAGCGCTTCCTTATCCTGGCCCTATGGGATTGGAATATACTAATAAAGTGAAAAGCAAAGATCGCAAAACGCGGCAAGGGGGAATTTATGCTTAAGAATTCGGTTTTGTTTTCGCTATCGGCCAATGAGGAATTAGCTTCTTCGATCGCCAAAAAGCTTGGCGTGCCTCTAGGACAACGAATCATCCGTCGTTTCCCTTCGGGAGAAACGATTGTCGAACCCAACGAATCCGTTCGCGGAAAAGACGTTTTCATCGTTCAATCCACCTGCCCCCCGGTCAATGACAATTTGATGGAGGTTCTTATCTTCATCGATGCTTTACGCCGTTCTTCGGCCAAAGAAATCAATTTGATCGTCCCTTATTTTGGCTATGCTAGACAAGATCGAAAAGCCAAACCTCGCCAGCCGATTACCGCGGCTTTGGTTGCCCATTTGCTTACCACGGCTGGAGTTCACCGCGTCGTCACGGTCAATCTCCATGCCGCCCAGATCCAAGGATTCTTCTCTTGCCTTGTCGATGATTTGTCCGCGGTTCCTTTATTAGGCAACGCGATCAAAGCCGAACATAAAGATCTCTCGGATATTGTTGTTGTCTCCCCGGACCATGGCGGAGTTAACCGGGCTAGAGATTTGGCCGAAATGTTCTCCGCTCCCATCGCCATCATCGATAAAAGACGTAAGAGCAACCTCGAACCCGAATGCATGAACATCATCGGTGATGTCGCGGGCAAAGATTGTTACATGGTCGACGATATGATCGATACGGGCCGTTCGGCTTGCATTGGCGCAAGCGCTTTGAAGAAAGCGGGTGCCAAATCCGTTAAAATCGCTGCGATCCACCCCGTTTTCTCTGATCCGTGCTATGATTTGCTCTCGGAAGGCTATTTCGATGAAATCATCGTGACCGATTCGATTCCTCTTCCAGAGAAATTCGTCTCTCTTCCCATCCGCGTTGTTAGCCTCGCGGACATGCTAGCTGAATGCATCGACCGCATCGTCCATAACGCTCCGCTATCTGCCGTTTATGTCGCCTATGGAGACCCGCTATCGGCCAAAAATTAAAAACATGATCAAACTAGAAAATTACATCCGCGTTATTGAAGGATTTCCTAACCCCGAAATCTCATTCAAAGACATTTCCCCTCTTCTTGCCGATAAAGATGCGCTACGTGAATGCGTTAAGCAGATCGCATCCATCGCCAAAGAGATGAAGCCTGACCTCATCATTGGGCCGGAAGCCCGCGGCTTTGTTATTGGCTCGCCAGTAGCTTATGAATTAGGCGTTGGCTTTGCTATGGCTAGAAAGCATGGCAAATTGCCAGGAGAAGTTCTTGCCGAAGATTATGACCTTGAATATGGTAAGGCCACGATTGAGCTTCCCGCTTTTGCTTTGAAGAAGGGGCAACGTGTCGTTTTAATCGATGATCTTCTTGCTACGGGCGGGACGTTACAAGCCCTTGTGAACCTCGTAGAAAAAGAAGGCGCGAAGGTTGTTGGCATCATCACCGTCATCGAATTAGAAGAATTCCAAGCGGCCAAACATTTCTCCGCTCCATACCATTCCCTCATCCGTTATTATCATTAATTTTCTTGAAAGCGTTTTCATAGAATTTGGTGAAAAATCCGCTTTTGAAAGAGGCCATCGATTGTATTCGCGAAAGCTTTATAAAAAGGCCCAAAAAAAGTGCTTCACAATTCTTCTATATGGCTTATCTTAAAAACTCAGGAAGCAAAAAATGAAGCACCTGAGGAGCCTATCTTGGAACGGACAATGCTGCAGGATAATTTCCTCTTCTGTCTTTAGTGGCTTAGGGTTCTAAGCCTCTTTTTTTGCCCCGGGGGAGGTAAAAAATGGAAGAAAGAAAACTGCTGTTCGACGTGGATGAGGTTCCGCCTAAGGTAGGATCTCGCATCGTCTTGGCCATCCAACACGTGTTGGCCATGTTTGTCGCTTGCATTACGGTCCCGATGATCGTTTTCAGCGGCTATGTCACTCCGTCAGGAAAACCGCTTGCCGGATTGATGATTGCCCCAACCTTAGTTAGTGCTGGCATTGGGACGCTATTCTATTTATTCGTCACGAAGAAAAGAAGCCCGATGTTCTTAGCCTCGAGCTTTGCCTATATGGCAGCCATGTCGGCCGCCATCGCCATCAATCGCCAGGAAGTGGTTATCGATGGCCAATTTGTCGGCTATACCGCGAACCTTTGGCTCTTACCGATTGGCATGGCCATGGTTGGTGCTGTTTATTGCCTTGTTGCCTTGCTCATTAAGCTCTTCGGCGTTGGCTGGCTTAACAAATTGCTCCCGCCGATCGTTGTTGGACCTGTCATCATGGTTATCGGCCTTTCTTTGGCTGGTAGCGCCATTGGCAATCTTACGAGTGGACCTGGCGGCTATAACTGGGTCGCGATATCCTCAGGCCTTATCGCCATGGTGGTCACTGCCGTCTGCGCTTTCTTCGGAAAGAAAACAATCTCACTTATCCCATTCCTTTTAGGTATGGCGGCCGGTTATGTCTTTGCGGCCATCATGACGGGCATCGGATATGGCGCACAATCGGATTACATGAAAGTCGTCAGCTTCGATCCACTTATCTCGACTTTCGGTCATATCCGCGTCACGTCCTTCATCGATTATCCGAAATTCCTCTTCTTGGCTTCCGTGCAGCATCCTGAAGGAGTTGGGGTTTTGACCGATATTCCGTTAACTGGAGCCGCGGTTGGAAAAACTGCTTTGCTCTTCATTCCCGTCAGCTTTGTTACCATCTGCGAACACATCGGCGACCACAAGAATATGTCGGGCATCCTTGGACGCGACTTGCTCCAAGATCCTGGACTTACCAGAACTCTTATCGGCGATGGCGTTGCCACGGCGATCTCTGGCACGACCTGCGGCGCGGCCAATACGACCTATGGTGAAAACGTCGCGGTTGTCGGCGTCACCCGCATCGCTTCGGTCCGTGTCATCCTTCTTGCTTGCTTAATCGCGATTGGCCTTGGCTTCTTCTCACCCTTGATGGCCTTGACCCAAACGATTCCCGCCTGCGTTACTGGCGGCGTCTCCTTGATCCTTTATGGCTTCATTGCCTCTAGTGGCGTCAAGATGCTCATCCACGAGAAAGTCGATATGAGCAAAACCAGAAACATCTTCGTTGCCTCGGTTATCCTTATCGCTGGCATCGGCGGACTTGTCTTCAACTTCGGCAAGCCAGGAGCAGAACCGGTCGTTACGATTACCTCGGTTGCCGTCTCCATGATCCTTGGCATCATCATGAATCTCATCCTCCGCGAAAAGAAAGAGCCGGAAGCGGCGGAATGACTTATCATTAGAAAAGAGGTGTCGATATGAACGAAGATAACATCATTATTCTCAACCATCCTCTTTTGACGCACAAAATTTCCTTGCTCCGCGATAAAAGGACTCGCACCAGTGACTTCCGCGTCCTGGTTAAGGAAATCGCGGTCCTTGAAGGATATGAAGCGTTGAAGAACATCAAAACGAAGATGGTCGAGCTAGAAACCCCCATTGAAAAGACGGTTCAGCCGATGATCGTTGCCAAATCCGTCTGCTTCGTCCCAATCCTTAGGGCTGGCATGGGCATGGTCGATGGCTTCACGGATCTTGTGCCGAACGCCTCGGTTGGCCATATTGGCTTATATCGCGATGAAGTTACCCACGAGCCGCATGCTTATTATTGCAAGCTCCCTTCCGACCTAGATAGCAAGGACGTGTATCTGCTTGATCCGATGCTTGCTACTGGCGGTAGCGCAATTGACGCGGTGAAAACGCTCCGCAAGCACGGCGCCAAAAACATTCGCTTTGTTTGCATCATCGCTGCTCCAGAAGGCGTCAAAGCCTTCCATGAGGCTAATCCGGATATCCCCCTCTATATTGGGGCGCTAGACCGGCAGCTTAACGACAGGGCTTATATTTGCCCTGGCTTAGGCGATGCTGGCGACCGCATCTTCGGTACGACCAACAAATAACCAACATAAAAGGCGGGCCTCCTAAGTTGGGACCCGCCTTTTCCTTATTTATTTTATTTAATTAAGGATGCGTCTGCTTTCTTGATTTCTTCTTCGTCAGGAACGTAAACATAGGGGACATTACGAAAAAGATCGCGGTAATCTAGTCCATAACCAACAACGAATTTCGGCTTTTCGAGAACTTTACCAACATAGTCGGCTTCGACTTGGACTTTCCTCATCGAAGGTTTATCCAGCAAAGAGCAGACAATGATTTCCTTTGGTCCTTTTTTCTGAAGATGCTCTTTTAAGGTCTTCATCGTAAGCCCGGTGTCGATGACGTCTTCGATGACGACAACAACGCGGCCTGAGATATCAATAGACACGTCACGGTCAAACGCGATCTTCCCCGTAGAAGAAGTTCCAGAATAACTGCGGGCTTGGATGTAATCGAAGAGGATGCTCCGCTTGACGTTTTTCATCAAATCGGCGGTGAAATTAAGTGCCCCGCGCATAACGCATAAAAAGACGGGCAATTTTCTTTCTTTCTCCAAACGCTTCGTTAGCTTTTTGCCAATCTGCTCACAGATTTGGAGAATCTCGCCGTGACTTAAGACGATTTCTTTCATGGGTTGTTCTCATATTATTGTAACGGCCCTTCTCTTTTAGAGAGAGGGAAATTTCATGAAAGCGCTTCAACGGTAACAAGATAAGAAAAAAGAAAGATCTAAAATTTTGAATTTCAATACACGTATCCCTTAAAAATGGGCGACACTTTATTACGGAAAAGAGCAAAATCGCTCAAAATATTTGCAAATTTCGGGGACGTGCATGCAATTTTTTAAATTTATTACTTGCGCGAAGGCGCGTAAAAGAATTACGATTTACTTATCCTTGGAAATTGGAGGGAAATTATGTCAACTGAAAACAAGGCGAAAAAGAGCCTCGGCAGCAAGCTCTTGATCGTAGGACTCATTGCGATTGTCCTTTCTTTGGCTGCACTTGTTGTTTGCGGACTCACCAACATGATTCCGTGGGACAACGCGGATAACGCCTACAATGCCAACTGGGGCATCAAGGCGGCTACCGGATGGTTCTGGGGCTCCTTTGTTACCGATCCAGGCTGGGCTGGAGGCGGACGTACCGTTCGCGGCAGCGAAAACATCTGGCGCTTCCTCGCCGTTGTTATGGTCTACGCTGGCGGATCGCTCTCTCTTGCTGGCATCATTGCTTCTCTTGCCATGAAGCAGCCGAAGAAGATCCTCAACTTCCTCGTTGTGATGTTTGGAGTCTTCTATCTCTCTTACCTCGTCGTTTCTATCGCCGTCCCGCTTGCTTTATTTGACACCGTTATCATGTGGGATTGCGCCTACTTCGGCTACATGATCGTCACGATCATCGCCGTCTTCGGTTTCATCCTTGCCATTGCTTCTTGCGTCGTCGAAGCCAAAGCCGTCGTTGCCGCTAAGAAAGCCGAAAAAGAAGCAGAAGAAAAGAAAGAAGAGCCCGTCGAAGAAAAAGCCGCTGGCCTCTCCGAAGAAGAAGTCAAAGCTATTGTCGAAAAATATCTTGCCAAGCACGTTGACGACAAGCACAAAGAAAATGCTCCTGTCGCTGCGAAGGTTGAAGAAAAGAAAGAACCCGAACCGGAACCGAAGAAAGAACCAGAACCCGAGCCGGTTAAGGAAGAAAAGAAAGAAGAAGAAGTCAAAGCCGAAGTTGCTGGAGAAAATGATCCCTTCGCTGGCCTTGGCTCTCGCCGTCGTCGCGCTTCCTTCGAAACTCGTTTGAAGAATTCCGAATACGATCTCCGTCATAAATACTATGATTTGCGCGACTACATCAAATCCTATGGCGTGAAGAACCGTATCTCGATCCCTGGTGATACTTTCTCTGCTCACCGCGAGAAATACGTCTTCATCACCATCGTCGGCAAGCACATCAAAGCTTACTTCGCTCTCAACCCTGCCGATTATGCCGAATCCACCATCCCCGTGTCTCACAACACGGCGAAGAAATACGAAGATCTCCCCTTGGAAATCAAGATTAAGAGTGATCTCTCCTTCCGCCGCGCTTGCAAGCTCGTCGATGACCTCATGGCCAAAAAAGGCATGACCAAGGTAGAAGAAAAAGGCGAATAACCTGAAATCTTAAATGAAACCGGCTTCGGCCGGTTTTCTTTTGCCTTTCCCTTTATTATTAAGGGAAAGAACATTAAAATGGTCGTGAGGTGAATTATGCATAACGAAATCAAAATCAAAGAAGGCCTTTATTACGTAGGCGGAAGCGATCGAAGGATTGCTTTATTTGAAAACATCTATCCTGTTCCTAAAGGCGTTTCTTATAACAGCTATCTTTTCTTGGATGAGAAGACGTTGCTTCTCGATACGGTGGATCACGCCATATCCGATGTCTATTTTGAAAACATCGATTTCTTGCTTGGGGAAAGGAAGCTTGACTACCTCCTAATTACCCATATGGAGCCAGATCATGCTTCGCGAATTGGGGAGCTTGTCTTACGTCATCCGGAAGTGACGGTCATCGTCAACGCGATGTCGAAAAAATTCCTCCAAAATTATTTCCCAAAACTACAAGCCAACCTTCTCGTCGTCAAAGAGGGAGACGAACTTTCTATTGGCAAACACGTCTTTGCTTTCTTGATGGCTCCGATGGTCCATTGGCCAGAAGTCATGTTTGCTTATGAAAAAAGCGAAAAGATTCTTTTCTCTGCGGATGCCTTTGGCACCTTCGGCGCGTTATCAGGAGATATCTATGCTTCCTCTTACAATTTCGATTGGGAGGAGGCGAGACGTTATTATTCCAATATCGTTGGCAAATATGGTGACCAGGTATGTAATGTGCTTAAGAAGGCTAGTGCCTTCGTTATTGAAATGATCTGCCCCTTGCATGGTCCGACCCATCAAGAAGATATTCCTTCTTTATTGGAAGCGTATAAAAAATGGGCTACCTATGAAGCGGAAGATCAAGATGGCGTGATGATTGCCTATTCTTCGGTTTATGGGGATACGGCCAATGCGGTTGAAATCTTGGCCAAACAAATCGTTGAAAAAGGCATCAGGAACATTGTTGTTTATGATGTTTCCAAAACCGATCCTTCTTATTTGATCGGCGAAGCTTTCCGCGTGAAAACGATTGTCTTAGCCGCGACGACTTATAACGCTGGCGTCTTCGCGAAGATGGAAGATTTCCTCCACGATCTTGCCCATCATAAGATTCGTAATCGCACGATTGCTTTCATTGAAAATGGCTCTTGGGCTCCAGCGGCCAAAGCGAACATGAAAAAGATTTTAGAAGAGCTAACCGGCATCCAATATTTGGAAGAAACGTTGACGATTGCTTCTTCTTTAAAAGAAGAGCAACTCCCGGAACTTGAGAAGATTGCGGATGCAGTTGCTTCTTCCATCAAAGGGGATAACAAACCCAAAGAAGAAAAGAAACGCTATGGATGGCGTTGCAAGATTTGTGGCTACGTTTATGAAGGCGATGATTTGCCTAATGATTTTTCTTGCCCGTTATGTGGCCATCCAGCGGAAGATTTTGAACGAATCGAATTATAAAAGCATATGCTTTTCGGTGTAGAATATTAGAAAGAGGCATTTATGAAACCATTTGCATTGTTGAGTGACAACTCCTGCGCCTTCACCAAAGATTTGCGTGAGCGCTTCAAAATTGATGGCATCGTTTTTGGAAACATCCAATATCCCGATGGCCATACCGAGAAAGCCGACATCGACTGGGAAAGGACGACCCCAGAAGAATATTTCGGCTCGATGACTAGCAAGAAATTCATTTATAAGACAAGCTGCGCCAACATCGATGAAATCAAAGATCTCTATCGTCCGTTCCTCGAAGATGGACGTGACATCCTCATGGTCACGATTTCTAGCGCTTTGTCGGGAACTTATCAATTCGCGGTCAAAGC
>CAMOEH010000122.1 GCA_946612055.1 uncultured Bacillota bacterium
CCCGATTCCATCTATTCCTTCTACCAAAAAGCGCTTCATTTAAGAGAAAGCGAAGAAGCATTATTCGCAGGGCAATTTGAAGCTATTTCTACGAAGGGAGACCTTATCGCTTATTCGCGAACTTATGAAGGAAAAACGATACACGTCCTGATTAATTTAGGTAAGAAGCGGCGAAAAATCCCTTCGGCTTTGAATCATCGGGGAAAAGAAATCCTTTTATCGACTTATTCTGACTCAAATCCATCCCCTTACCTTAGACCCTACGAAGGGATCCTGTTTCGTTAACTTTCGTTGATAGTTATCTTTACGCGAGTATGATATACCTACGCGAGGAGGATTTTTTATGGGTGAGAAACCGCGTAGCGATTATCTGAACTGGGACGAATATTTCATGGGCATTGCTTGCCTATCCTCAAAAAGGAGCAAAGATCCTTCCACCCAAGTCGGTGCTTGCATCGTTGATAGCAACCATCGCGTCGTTTCCATTGGCTACAACGGCATGCCTCGTGGCGTTGATGACCATCAAATCCCGTGGGGTCATGGCGAAGGTCTTGATTCGAAATACCTTTATGTATGCCACGCCGAATTCAACGCCATTTTGAATACCCGCGACGGATCGGCATTGAATGGATGCTCCATCTATGTGACCTTATTCCCTTGCAACGAATGTGCGAAAGCCATCATCCAGACGGGGATTAAAGAAATCATCTATTTGGACGATAAATATCATGATCAAGTCGAGGAACAAGCTTCGCGCCGCATCCTCGATATGGCGGGAGTCAAATACCGCCACTACGAAGGACGAATCCTCACGATTGACGCAAACTGACCATGGCCGATACCCCGATTCTCGAACTTCAACACGTTAATTTTGGTTACGAAGAGAACCGTCAAGTCCTCTTTGACCTTTCTTTTTCTTTGCCAAAAGGAAGCTATACGAGCTTGATCGGCCATAATGGCTCTGGGAAATCAACCCTTGCCAAATTGATCCTTGGACTAGTTTCTGCTACTGAGGGAGACATTTATCTTTTCGGCGAGAAGCTTACGAAAAAGAATCTTTATGCGTTACGTAGCCGCGTTGGTATCGTTTTCCAAAATCCCGATAACCAATTCGTCGGCTCGACGGTTGCCGATGATATCGCGTTTGGACTAGAGAATCGATGCGTTCCTCACGAAGAAATGGAGGGAATCATCTCTTCCTTTTCCGAAGAAGTGGGGATGAAAGATTATTTAGAGCAAGAACCCCAAAACCTTTCGGGCGGGCAAAAGCAACGTGTTGCGATTGCTGGCGTTTTGGCGATGTCTCCTGATCTCATCATCTTTGATGAAGCAACCGCGATGCTCGACCCCAAAGGGAAAAAAGAAATCGCTAGCCTCATCAACAAGATGAAGCAATCCAACCCAGAACTTACCATTCTTTCGATTACCCACGATATCGAAGAAGCATCCCAAAGTGATCGTGTTCTCGTTTTGGATCAAGGCAAATTGATTCTTCAAGGAACCCCGAAAGAAGTCTTCGTTTGCAAAGAAGAACTAAAAAAAGCAAACCTTGGAATTCCTTTTGCTTATGCGCTTCGTCAAGAACTTGAAAATCGGGGCATCCGTTTATCAGAAAATGCCTATGATCTTGCCGTTATGGAGGAAGAATTATGCCAGTAGAATTCTCCTCCGTCTTCTTTTCTTATTCCTCAAAGCCAAATCCAGAAAAAGATGCTTTGAAAGGCGTTTCTTTCCGTATCGACGATGGATCCTTTACGGCGATTGTTGGTAGGACTGGTTGTGGCAAAAGCACATTGGTCCAGCAAATTAACGCCTTGCTTCGTCCCTATCAAGGGGAAGTCAGGGTCGGGGAATTCCTCAATTGCGCGGATAAGAAGAAGCGTTCTAAAAACGTAAAGGCCCTTCGCGAACAAGTCGGGCTTGTCTTCCAATTCCCGGAATACCAGTTATTTGAAGATAACGTCTTGAAAGACGTGATGTTCGGCCCGAAGAATTTCGGCAAAAGCCAAGAAGAGGCTCGTGAAGCCGCGATTAAGGCTTTAGAAGAAGTAGGGTTAGACGAATCGTTTGGTTCCCGTTCTCCTTTTGAGCTTTCTGGCGGAGAAAAACGCCGTGTTGCCATCGCGGGAATCTTAGCCATGTCCCCCTCGATTCTCGTCGTCGATGAGCCAACGGCCGGATTGGATCCAGTAGGGTCATTAGAGATGATGGACCTCTTCGAAAAGATCCATCAAAAAGGGACGACCGTCATTTTGGTCACCCATGACATGAATTTGGTCTTGGATTATTGCGACCGCGTCATCGTCATGGACGAAGGCAAAATCGCGAAGATCGCCACTCCTCAAGAACTCTTTCAAGAAGACATCGATCAATATTCGTTAGATACTCCGTTGCTTTATAGCTTTGCGAAACGCCTTTCCCAAAGGGGAATGAAACTAGATTTCAATAAGATCCATGACATCTCTTCCTTAGCCGAAGAGATCGCCAAATGGAAGAAGGAGTCCCATGCCTAAGATTACCGTGGGACGATATGTGCCTTCTTCCTCTTGGATTCACCGCCTGGATCCTCGATTGAAGATTTTCGCTTTGATCGTTTTGATGGTCGCGGTCTTTTTGCCATTTAACCGCCTCGATGGGGATGGCAACGTCATCAAAAGCTATTCGATGACTTTCTTGATGTCGGGCATCAATCTCGTCTTGATTTTGATTTTGCTCACCTCGGCAAAGACGTCTTTCTTTGCAGTCTTAAAGAGTTTGCGGTCTCTATGGTTCATGCTTTTGTTCCTCGTCGTGGTTTATATCTTGGTTCCAAATACAAACCCTGTGTTAGGATTAGCCTGGCAAATCAAAGGTTGGAAAGTCTATTGGGACGCATTCGCGGAAGCGGGGAAGATCTTGCTTCGATTGATGATGATGGTCATGCTGACCCTGATTTTGACCGCTTCAACGAAACCATTAGATTTGACGTATGCCTTCGAATGGTATCTAAGCCCATTAAAAATCTTCCATTTCCCATCGGCGGAAGTGGCGATGACGATTTGTATCGCGTTACGCTTTATCCCGACGTTATTAGAAGACGCTTCTCGCGTGATGAAAGCCCAATCCTCCCGTGGTGTTGATTTCGAACATGGCCACATTTGGCGGAGGATTACGGGCATCACGTCCTTGATCATTCCCTTATTCGTGTCCTCTTTCATGCGTTCAGAAGAACTGGCTAACGCCATGGAATGCCGCGGCTATGATCCAAGAGAAAAAAGGACGCGTTACCGCCAGCTAAAATTCCATCTTGGCGATTTGTTTGCTTTCCTTTTCCTTTGCGCCTATCTAGCTGGTTTCCTTTATCTAAGCATTACCAAAACCGATCTATTCGCCTTGATGGGAGTAATCGCCTTATGAATTATTTGGGAACCATTTCCTATTTAGGGCCTTCTTATCACGGTTTCCAAAGACAAAGCCGTCTTCCTAGCGTCCAAGGGAAGATTGAAGAAATCCTTTCCTCTTTGCTTTCGGAAAAGATAATGATCAAAGGGGCGGGAAGAACCGACGCAGGTGTTCATGCTTATGGCCAGACTTTTTCTTTTTCGACCAAGAAGATCAGCAATCTAGACAAGATAATCCGTGGCTTTAATTTGCTTTGCCCTAACGATATGTCGTTGCTTTCTTTGGTTGAGGTCGAGGATAGTTTCGATGCCCGTCATAGCTGCATTGGCAAAATCTATCGTTACGATTTCTATTGGGGCAAGAAAAACCCATTTAAAGGAGGACGTGCATGCTTTTTGCCTGTTGACCATCTTGATCTTGATGCCTTAAAGGATTGCTTAAATCTTTTTGAAGGGACTCATGATTTTTCTTCCTTCACGACGAAGAAAGAAGATATCGATGGCTTCATTCGGACTTTGAAGCGCCCTGAAATCCATATTGATGAAGCGAAAGAAGAAGGATTCGTCATCTTTCAAGGCAATGGCTTTATGACTTACCAAATCCGGATGATGATGGGCTCCGCCTTTAAGGTCGCGATGCATCGTTGCGACCTCTCTTTCATTGCCAATCATCTCGAGCATCCTTCGCCTCGGCATATCTTGCCTTATAAGGCGAAAGCAGAAGGCTTATATCTTTGTGAGGTCTTATATCAATGAAACTGACGTTCAATCTCCATTCTCATACCTATCGATGCGGACACGCGAAAGGAAGCGACGAAGAATTTGTCTTGGCTGCGATCCAAGCGGGCTTCAAAACAATGGGTTTTTCCGATCACGTCTTTTTGCCGGGAAGAGAAGAACCTTTCATGCGTGGCAAATACGAATGGCTCGATGAATATTGCCAATCGGTTCGTTCTTTGAAAGAAAAATACAAAGACCAAATCACGATTTACCTTGGCTTTGAATGCGAATATAGCCCGATCCATATGGATTATTACCGGCGTCTCCTCGAAGAAAAGAAAGTGGATTACCTCATCCAGGGACAACACTGCTTTTATACGGATGAAAACATTCAAATTTGGTATGGTAAGCTTCCGAATCAAAATGAGGCGCTTACCCTTTATGTCAATGATTGCATCAAAGGGATGGAAAGCGGGCTTTTCACCTATTTGGCCCATCCCGATTTCTTTATCCTCGTTCAACCGTTTTGGAATGAGAGATCAGAGAAAGAATTCCGGCGATTGATTCAGGCCGCGATTGATCACGATATTCCTTTGGAACTTAACATGGGACGTCAATACCATCCCGAACGAAATACCCCAGGGAAAACCGCGAATTTCGTTTATCCCTTCCCGCCTTTTTGGGAATTGGTCAAAGAAATGGGAGCCAAGGTTGTTGTAGGGGTTGATGCTCACGCCCCATCGCATTATTTAGACGGGCAATATGACTGGATTGAGTCCTTTGTTTCTTACTATGGATTCGACGTCAGCCAAATGCCGCGATTCCCTCATATCGAAAAGAAATGATTCTTCTTCACTGCTTGCAGTGGTATGATTGACGCGAAATAGGAGTATTGATCCATGGGAAGACATTTTGAAGTCCGCGCTGCCGCGATGGCAGCCTCGGCCAAAGCGAAGTCTGCGATCTATATGCGCGCTTCCAAAGAAATCTATGCCGCTGCGAAATCGGGTGAACCTGACCCCGCGAGCAACCTTGCCCTTCGCTCGGCCATCGA
>CAMOEH010000123.1 GCA_946612055.1 uncultured Bacillota bacterium
AAGGGGACATCCTTTTCATCGATGAAATCCACCGTCTTCCCCGCGTCGTTGAGGAAGTGCTTTATTCGGCGATGGAAGATTTCGAGCTTTCCATCATGATCAACCGTGATGGCGTCAGCAAGCCGTTGACCCTCCCTCTTCCTCCGTTTACTTTGGTTGGCGCGACGACAAGATCTGGAGATCTTTCTTCTCCTCTTCGTGCCCGTTTTGGCATTGCCGAGAAAATCGATTTCTATACCGAAGAAGAGATTACCCAAATCGTCCTTAGGACTTCTAGAGTAATGGATACGCCGATTGAAAAAGAGGCCGCGAAATTAATCGCGATTCGAAGCAGGGGAACTCCGCGTATCGCCAACCGCCTTTTCCGGAGGGTGCGTGACTTTGCCCATTACCAAAACCAGCAGAAAATCGGGCTTTCTTTGGCCGAAAAATCCCTTGAAGCGCTCAAAATTGATAAGCTTGGGCTCGATGATGTCGATATCCGTTATTTGGAATGCATCATCGACCGTTTTCATGGCGGCCCAGTTGGGTTAGAAGCCATTGCTTCGGCCATCGGGGAAGAAATTTCGAACCTCGAAGATGTCTATGACCCCTATTTGGTGATGATCGGGATGATCAACCGCACCCCCAGGGGACGCGTTGCTACCGAGAAAGCCTATGCCCATTTGAAGAAGAGCCATCAAGATTCCCTCTTCTAAAAAGCATTGTTGCCTTAGGCAAAGGCAAAGAGTATTCTATTATCCGTCTAGGTGAATTATTTATAATTCAGCAAGAAGAGTCGATTAAGGAGAAATTATATGCGTCGTTATATCTCATACCTGGCGATGTGCGCGGCCCTGCTCGCGGGAGTGGGCGTGGCATCGTCTCCGATGATTTCCTCGATGAACAGCGACCTTTCCTATGGAGAAGGGCAAACGCTTTATTTCAAAGCTTCCAATTACGTTGCCGATTCTAGCGTGGGCAATTACGAAGATTTCTTGACCATCGATGACGTCTACGAAGATAAGCCAGCCATCGAACATTTGGCTAACATTATCCGCGATCGTCTCGATTCGTGGGAATTGTCTGAATATAGCGTCGTTACCGAAGGATATGACACGATTGCCGTTTCCTTGCGCGCCACCGGAACGGGTGGAGTCCCCGATGCCAATCAATACGCTTATCTCCAGGATTATCTTTCTTTCTCTGGCCAAGATTACGAACTCGACGTCTCCTATGTTGCCGATGAAGGCGAATCCCCTTATAAGGAAAGCTGGGGAACGATGCTTGCTGATCAAGTGGCCGAAATCCGCTACATCCCTCAAGGAAGCTATAGCATCCCTGTCGTCATCATGCCGATCAAAAACGAAGGCAGCAATTATTCCGACTTCAAAGATCTCATCAAATATTGCGAAGACAATACCGACACCCCGACTGGCGAAGAAGGGGAAGACACAAGCGCTTTGAAGACCTGCAACGTCGTTTTGTGGGCCAATAAGAGCGAAGGCGATACCTACGAAGGGGCTAGAGGCGATAATGCCGACGCCAACATCGCCAGCAAAATCGTCGTTGAACGTTCCGCCGCCAATAGCGTCTATTACGCTGAGGGCGACGAAGACCAGGAAACCCCCTATCTCCAGATTCTCCCCAATAGCGCCGCTATCGGAGAAAATTCCTTTGACGCGAGCCAATCCAAAGCCGCCTATGAAGCGGCGGTGCATTTGCAAGCCAAGCTTAACGCCTCCTCTTTTGGCGATTACCGCCTCAATTTCACCCATATGGAAGAAACTCCGGCTTCGGTGGAAGCTTTGATCAACCGTTCTTCGATCAAAACCCCAGCGTTCTCGAGAACCTTACTTGCCGTAGTTATCACCGCGGTCTTCTCCCTTGCCTTCATGGTTTTATTCAACCGCATCCTTGGCGTTGCCCAGGCGATGTCTTTGGCCGTGACGACCTTTGCTTCCTTTGCAACTTTCGTGGCCTTTGGCGCTCAATTCAATATCGCCGCCTTGCTTGGTTTAGCCTTAGTGGCCTTGCTATCTTCCTTTGGAACGCAATATTACGCTTTCAAATTGAAAGACGAGCTTTATAAGGGACGTACCTTGAAAAAAGCCCATAGTGAAGCCGCGAAAAAGAGCGTCTGGCCGACGGTTGATGCTGGCTTGGTTGCCATCATCATCGGCGTCTTCGTTTATCTATTTGCCGGCGATTTGGCGAGTAAACTCGGGACGATGCTTGTTTTAGGCGGAGTCTTCTCGATTGCTTGCAACCTCATTCTTTTCCGGATTGCCGCCTATTTGCTTACTTCCGATTCTTCGATGCAGAAGATCTTCCCGGCTCAGCTTGGCGTCGATGCAGCGAAGATCCCCGACCTTCTTAAAGAAGAAAAGCAAACCTATTTCGGGCCTTACGAGAAACATCAATTCGGCAAAGGCAAACTTTGGGTTGCTATCTTTGCTGGACTTATGGTCTTAGGCGGCATTGGCACGATGTCTGCCTTTGGCGCGATCAATAACGGCAATGTTTATAATGACGCGGCTAGCCGCGCCGAATATACGGTTCTTCGCCTCGAAGTCCAATCCGATAACGCCACGACGATTTCTTATGCGCCATTAGCTAACGTGGCCGCGATTTCTTCTTCCGATGCGAGTGAAGGAGGCGACCCCTTCCATTCGGTGAAACTCGGTGGCAAATATCTTGCTGATTCGATCGAATCGCTTGAATTATCGAGTTCGAGCCATTCCGTCTACGATTCTGATGACGAATTGACCCGTTATTATTTCTATTATTCCGCTCGCTTTGCGACCCATTACGATTTGCTTAACGACGACAAATCGGAGAAAACATATCCGGTTTCGGTGTATGAAGGCTCTTCTTGGGTTGAAAAGGAAATCACTTTGCAAGAAGCGGTGCAGGAAGCCCTTGAACTATTTGCTTCCGATGTCAGCATGTTCACCGTTTCCGTCAATAACGTCGTTCCTGAAGTTGGCGCGCCTTATTTAGGAAGGATCACACTTGGACTTGGCGTTGGTCTAGCCGTGGCCATGGTCTATTTGATCCTTCGCTTCCGTCCTTCTAAAGGCATCGTTGCGGCAGTGCTATCTAGCGTTGGTGCTTATATCTCCCTTGCTTTCTTCGCGATCACCCGCACCCCGGTGACCCCAATCGTCTCTTTGGGCGCGGTTGCGACGGCAGTGACGGCACTCTTGCTTGCCTTATATCTTCTTAATGAAGATAAAGACCTCTTCAAAGAAAGCCGCGAGAAAGATAAGAGTGA
>CAMOEH010000124.1 GCA_946612055.1 uncultured Bacillota bacterium
CATCGTCGTCGATCGTTCTCCCTTGTCTCAATTCGGATCTTATGTCGATTCGAGCAACAAGATCGTCGAATATTCCGAATCTGATGTTGCTAGCAATGCCAAAGCGACGAGCTTCGCCGAATATTACACGATGACCAAGCCTGGCGATACCGACTATCCGAAGACCGAAGCAGGCGATGCCAAATCGACCTATATCAACCCCATCATCACCAAGACCGCGAATTATGATGACCGCGTCAACAAAGTCACCACTCGCGTCAAAGGGTATAACGCCAATAAAGATACCTACATGTTCCAATACTTGATGGAAAATAGCGATGGCGCGACCATCACCTTCCATGACGAAGACGTCGAGAAGCTCATCACTTCTTACATCGTTTCCAAGAGGGACAAAACCGCCTATGACGACGAATTTGCCTTCGACAAGGAATGGACGACTTATGCCGAAACCCTTCTTGCCCAAGAAGAGGCCCGTGAACTCAAAGACGATGGTTCTCAAAAACTCATCTCCGAAGTCTGCGCGATCGGCTATGGCACCGAAGACGCCCGCAAAGGCGAAGGCGTCTGGGGAAAAGGAGGTGCATGCTACAATGGCGGCAAATAAATTAAGGATTTTCTCCACCACTCTATTGATGGCCGCGACGATGGGGCTTGCTTCATGCTCCGAAGTCGAAGCCAATCTCCCTAAAGAGAAGGGCGAATCCCCGATTCTCAATCTCACCGACATCAAAAACAACGATCTTCAAAAGATCTATGATGCTTTGGTGAGCGCTGGCACCTCGAATTCCGAGCGCGTTCTCAATAACGTGCTTACGAAGATTGCCTGCTCCAAATTTGGCTCCTTCTATAGCGAAGGCGAAAACGTCGGCTTAAAAGAAGCTGCCGCTGACGATGCCAAGATGACTTCCTTCCTCTCTGCCCATTCTTTCTATGAGAACGACAAAGAGAAAGTCAAAGACGTTGCCGCGCATATCGAAGAAACGATTGCCAAGCACTTCTGGGATGTCGTTAAGAATTCCTCTTATCAAGAACGTAACAAATTCTACGAAGAGAAATTCGTCCAAGCCGAAAGAGCCGATCTCTACGAAATCGAGCTCTCTTCCTTCCACGAACCCACCTTGCTTGATGGCAATAAGAGTTACCGCGATGTCCAGGAATATTTCTCCGCGGACTACCTCAATGTCTATCGCGAATATATCGAAGACCACGTCTTGGAAAATGCGATGCGTAAACTCCTCATCGAGCAATACCTTCTCACCGATAGCTATGGCGTTTTGGGAAGAAGCTATGCTCGCGAAGTCCAATACATCGCTTTGCCTGACATCTCTGATGCCGGTTCTTCCACCAAGAGACTTGCCCGCTCCTATGCGAAGCTTGTCCTCTCCAAAACCGATGCCGAGCTCACCTCCGCTGGCGTCGATCCGGAAAAAGTCCGCGATTTGAACTTCCTTGATCGTCTATATAAAGGCTATATCGTCGATGCGACCGAGAAAGCCTTTGCCGACACGATCTATGCTGAAGCTGGTTTCACCACTTATGCTGCTGGAGTCGATACGATCGCTACCTACGAAGAAACTACCTATGGCGAGCTTGCCAAGAATTACAACACCTTGGCTACCGATCGCTGGACGCAAGGTTCTGGCAAGGAAAGCGAATTCACCAACTCTGGCGCTTATCCGAAAGCCGTCGGACTTGAAATCAAGACCAACGAATTGATCGGCACGACCAAAGTTACCGAAGGATGGTATACCTCCACCGGTTTGGCGGATTTGGCCTCTTCGATAAAGACGCGTCTATTCAAGATCACCGTTGCTAACGAAGTCGATGACCTCGATGTCGGAGCCAAAGGTTCCTTCGTTTGGAACGTCCAAGGCGATTATTACATGGTTCCAGAATCTTACCTCCCGAGCAATGAATATCCTTACGTTATCTATGACGAATCCTCCAAGACCACGACCATCGTCCGCGTCAAGGAAGCCGTCAAGCAATCCAAATTGAAGAAGCTTCCAGAAGATGCGACCGCCGAAGAAATCGCCAATAGCGACTCTTACGATGCTCGCGAAGGCGGAGCCTCCCTTCATCAAATCGCCCTTCAAGTGGCTTCGCTACTTTCTGATAGCGATACCTACAAGAAGGCCGCCAACCAGAAAGCCGTCGAAGATGCTGCCTTGGCTTATCACGACCAAGCCGTCTACGATTACTTCGTCTCCACCTTCCCCGATCTCTTCGATTAAGGAAAAGGAATATAATATAGGGGCAAGCAAACGCTTGTCCCTTTCTTTTTAGGAGCCTAGCCATGAAAGATATCTTCTGCCGCATCATCGAAGGGGAAATCCCTTCTAGCAAAGTTTATGAGGACGATGACGTTCTCGCGATCCTTGACATCTCGCAGACGACGAAAGGCCATACCCTAGTCATCCCCAAAGAGCATTATGACAATTACTTATCTTGCCCCAAAGAACCGATGCATAAGGTCTTTGATGTCGCTCAGCGCATCGGACAAGCCATGGTTTCCGTTCTTGGAGCAGATGGGGTCAATATCTTAACTAATGTCGGGGAAGGGGCAGGACAAACCGTCATGCATTTCCATGTCCACGTCATCCCGCGTTATAACCTCGTCAAAGAAGGATTCCAAATCACGATGGAATCCCAAAAAGTCACCTATGACTTACCCGCGCTTGCGCACGATATTAATAAAGGAATGAAATAAGTCGCCTTAAAGCGATTTCTTAACGTCTTCTAAATCTAGCCCTGCTGGAGGGACATCGTCTTTATCGAAAGAGGGGCGATAAAAATAACGGTCATCCATCGAGAAGATTTTGGCCGTGCTCTTTCCTTTTTCGACTCCGGCATAGGCTTTATCGAGGATCATGAGTTTGGCATCAAGATCATCAATGATCGAAACAACGAGGGCTTCCCGGGTTAAAGGCAATACAGGCGAGCCGAATTCTTGATGGCCATGATGAGAAATGACGATATGTTCTAACAAGATGGCAACTTCTTTCCTTTTACGAAGCTTCTCGATTAAAGCGGGGTCTTCGTTTCCTTGAAGTTCATCATAGGCATACATCCCGATTTCTTTCGCGGTCATCCTCACTTCGGCTTGGCCGATGGAAATGTGGCCTAATAATTTCCCTTCTAACGTGAATTCGGTGGCGTTAGGACCAGAGAGTTCTACCGTCTTCCCTAAGTCGTGGATAATGACTCCTCCTAAAAGGAGATCGCGGTTTAATGCAGGATAAATTTCCGCGACCTTTAATGTCATATCGGCCATCGTAATCGAATGGTAAAGAAGGCCAGAAACATAATCATGATGATTCCTTACAGCCGCGGGCCAATCATAAAGCCGCTTTTCGAATTTCTTGACCACCGCTTTCACTAGCATCGCGACATCTTCATCGGAAATCGAAGCGATATAAGCATCGAGCTTTTCTTTCATGATTTCCTTTTTCACGGGGGCCGTGGGTATGAATTTGGACCAATCGATGCCTTCTAAGGCCACCGCTTCCCCGTGGATTATCTTCATCTGCAACGCATCGCGGTACAAATTGATGTCGCCTTCAACGAGGACGATATTCCCTTTGACGAAGACTTCATTATCTTCGGGAAGAGGATCCCATTTCCGAGAATCAATCGTCCCGGTTGCATCTTGCAAGGTGATATTGAGGTAGCGCTTATTCCCGCTTGTCGTGCCTAAGGTTGCATCCTTGACCAAGAATTGGCCATAGACGCGGCAACCATCATAAAATTCGGAAATCGTCATTTCTCTTTTTCCTCCAGAATCGCTTTCACTTCATCGTAATCATACCCTTTGCCAATCAAATTGGCATAGATACGCGTCTTTTTTCCGTATCCTTTGTATTTCCTTCCATAATGAAGAGAGGCTTTCTCATAATCCAAAAGCAACGTTTTTTTGATTTGCTTATGGTCAGGTTCGGTTAAAACGCGGCTTATCGTTTCTTCGATAATCTCGGATTCAAAGCCTTTTTCCCGTAACGATTGCTTCATCTTGGCTGCTTTTTTGGCATAAGGGAAATGGTCATAACGACGGTTGAGCGTCTCGCCTAAAACCAAGGCCTTTTCTAGTTCTTTCTTACGAGGGAAAGATAACTTTCCCAGAATTGATTCGGAAATACCATCTTCACGCAGCTCATA
>CAMOEH010000125.1 GCA_946612055.1 uncultured Bacillota bacterium
AATAAAGATGGAGATACCATAGATCGTTCTCTGGGCAATATTCCCAGGCTGGTCCTGTAAACATCGCCGTCCAATTGTTCGGTGGAACCCCTTCTCCTTTCCCTTTCCTCCAATAATAGTATTGATGGTAAGGAGACGAGGGGTCTTTGGATTTTTGGAACCATTCGTGCTCATCCGAAGTATGGTTAGCCACCAAATCCATGATGATTTTAAGTCCCCGCTTATTCGCTTCCTCGATCAATTGGTCGAAATCATCCATCGTCCCGTATTCGGGGAGGATATCGTAATAAGAAGAAATATCGTACCCCATGTCATCGAGAGGACTTTGGTAGATGGGAGAAAGCCAAATCATCTTCACGCCTAAATCGCGAAGATAATCGAGTTTGGATATGATGCCTTGGATGTCGCCGATGCCATCGCCATTGGAATCACAAAAAGAACGCGGATAGATCTGATAGACGGCTCCTTGCTGCCATATTTTTCTTTTCATGGCTATAGTGTAACACGAAGATAAAGAAAAAAGGCCAATTGGCCTCTTCTATAAAAGCAAGATTGTCACGACAAGGCCGATGATCACCAGCCCCATCACGACGAAGAACCAAAACCATGGCCACGACCAATGCGAACGATGCTCTTCTTCGTATTGCTCTGGGGTCAATAACGATTCATCGATTTCAGGCATTGGTTCTTTTTCTTTTTTCATACGTTTTGGCTCCTTGAAATGAAATGACGGGAAAAATAATGAATCCAGGTAAGGAAAAAGGTATTCAAAAAGACGTTAGCAAAGGCAAAGATTGCCGATAAAAAGACAAGCACGCCATAGCTAACTCCCCAGGCGGAAAGCCCTTCGCCTAAGAAGGTTCGGCAATATAACTCAAAGCAAAGAGGCTTGATGAAAATCATCCATAATTCGACGACAATCGAAATCAAAGCATACCGATAGCTGGAGATCGGCTCCTTCCCTTCCCAGTCTTTCTTTTTGAAAAAGCGTTCGGTGAAGATCAAGCCAAGGATTAATCCAGCGGCTAGAAAAACGATGACCGCGCTGATGATGCTTTTGGAAATTAGAAGATTCCATCCCCAAGAAGAAAATCTCTCATCTAAAGACGAAGAAAAGAACAAAAGCAAAATGAGGACGAGAACTAAGGCGCCGAGGAAAGAAAATAGCATCCAAGGACGAAAACGCTCTTCTTTAAATAGTTTGGCAAGGAAATAAGGCAAGATGCCGAATACGGCATAAGCAATCGTCAAATAGAAATTGAATGCCCCGGTTTGCTGTCCTAATAAAAGCCAACCTAAGGCATCTCCTCCTGCCCCAACAATAGCCCCGCTAATTGGTCCGAGCAATAAGGAAGCAAAGATCGTAACAGCGGGCCCTAAGCTGATGCGGTTAAAAGAAAATAACGGCCCAAGCTGGAAATACCCTGGCAAGCGGGTAAGCAACACATTCATCACAAGCAGCATTGCCCCAAGGCAAATGCGCTGGACTGGGCCATATTTTTTCATTGCCCGCACCGCTTTCTCATATAGCCGACGAAATGAAGCGATCCGCAGATAAGAATCAAATCATCCGGATGTTCATTGGTCAGTTTTTCTAACGCTTCCATCGGATCTTCGATGAAGGGATGATCCTCAATGTAAAGGAAATAATCTTCTTCTGTCCTTGCTCTTGGATGAGGGAAAGACGTTAAGGTAATATCAGAAACGTGGTTAGCCAATGTGGGCAATTCGGCCGCGATGTTTTTATCGCGAAAAGAAGCGAAAAGAACATGCACGTCCTTCCCCTTTGCAATCGAAGGAAGGGATTTCATTAGATGGACAATGGCATCTGGGTTATGAGCCCCATCGAAATAAAGATTTCCTTTTCTTTCCCCTCGCCCAGGCAATAAAGGCAAGGAAAGGCCTTTGCGGAGAGCTTCTTCGTTCACGGGGAAAGAAGTTTCTAAGATTTTTGTTGCTTCGATGGCCAAGGAGGCATTTTCCATTTGGTAGGAAGCATCCCCTTCGATTTGAAGGCGTTTGAATGGACGGTAATCAAACACCCATCCTTTTTCGTTCAATTCGGGGAAATGGTAAGAATCCACCTCAAAGACCGAGGCGTCTTTTCTTCTGGCAAGGTCGAACATGATGGTCCGGACCTCTTCTTCCATTTTTCCAAGCAAGACGGGAACTCCTTCCTTGATGATCCCGGCTTTGTTTAAAGCGATTTGGGAAAGCGTCGTTCCCAAATAGGAAGTATGCTCCAAAGAAATCGAAGTGATGATTGAAAGGATTGTTGGCAAAGAAGATAGGTTCGTCGCATCAAGCAGGCCGCCCATCCCGCATTCGATAATCGCTAAATCCGCCCTTTTCTCATTGAAATAGGTGAAACCGATAAAAACTTCCCTTTCAAAGGGAGACAAATCGTATTTATCGAAAAGCTTTTCGTAGGAAGAATAGATTCTTTCGATATCTTCGTCGGCGATTTCCTTCCCATCAAAAAGGAACATCTCGTTGATAGAAGATAGACAAGGCTTAATGAAGGTCGCAACATGATACCCCGCTTCTAGATAAATGTTTTGCAAGAAATGGGCGGTCGATCCTTTGCCATTGCTCCCCGTGATATGGATGACGGGGCAAGAAAGATTCAATTTGCTTTTGCTGACGGCTTTGTCAAAACCTTCCCGCTCGTAACGGCCGGCTTCATGGGTGAATAGGAAGGATTGGATTTCCTCTTTTGTCATAATTTCCCTCCGCGGTTGATGTTTTTGATCGCGTCAGCCATGTGACGTTCATCTTCCCTTTTCTTGATGGCTTCGCGTTTATCGTGGGCTTGTTTACCAACAGCAAGAGCAATTTCCATCTTGGCATAGCCATGGAGCAAGAAAACCTTAACGGGGACGCAGGTGGTCGAAGTTCCCGTTAAATGGGATTCAAGCTTTTTGATCTCTTTTTTCTGGAGAAGCAATTTGCGGTCACGAAGATGATCAACGTTAAATAATGTTCCATCTTTATAAGGGGCGATGTGCATATTGGCGACAAAGGCTTCGCCGTTTTTCACATAAACATAGGAATCAGAAAGCGAAGCATTCCTGGCTCGAAGCGATTTGATTTCGGTGCCGGTTAAAACCATACCCGCGGTCATAAAATCCGAAAGAAAATAGAGGAAACGGGCTTTCCTATTCTCGAGCAAAACCGATGAATCACTTTTTTTGGACATAATGATAAATCGCCCCCATAAGGAGCGATTGTATTATAACTTGTCTTCGCTTAGAAGAAAGCATTAGGCTTTCTATTCGTTAAGGAAAGCGCAGGCTTCATCTACCCAGATAGCAGCCTCTTTGCAGCAAGAAGCCCCCGATTCCCAGGCTTCCTTTGAATAGACCCACGGGGCCGCTAAAGAAAAGCCATGATATCCGTCGGGGAATAGATGATATTGGCATTTAACCCTGGCTTTTTTCAAAGCTTCGGCTAGAAGCTCGGAATTTTTGACAGGAACGACGGTATCTTTTGCCGTCGTGAAAACATAGGTTTTGGGGAAAGAAGGCTTGACGTGCTTCTCGATCGAATAGAAATCCGCCAATTCGGGTTGGTTATCTAGTAGATTGGTCTTAGTCCCCGTATGGCTAGCAGCACCAGTAGAAATAACGGGGTAACCCAATACGGCGGCATAAGGAGGATAGAGCAATTTCTGCTTGGTTATTTCCTCGAGGAATTTTTCGTCATAATAAGCGGACAATGTCGCGGCCAAATGACCTCCGGCAGAAAAGCCCATGACGGCGATTTTGGAAGGATCGATATCATAATAATCAGCTCTCTTCTGTAAGAAATTAAGCGCGAGATAGGCATCGATCAACGGGCGATATTTTTCCTTAGGCTTGCAAGGATAGGCATCTAAAACAAAGCAAGAGAATCCTTTTGCAAGGAATGCGATTGCGATGGGCTCGGCTTCGCGAATCGAGGCATAAGCATAGCCTCCGCCAGGAATAATCAAAATGGCCGGCTTTTTCTTGGGATACCCCATCTCTAAGGAAGGGGAGATGACATAAGAGGTGATGTGGGTCTCGTGATCAGCAATGCCCGGATAAAAATCAACGAGGCGGTGTCCTTCATAAATCATAAGCCAAACTCCTTTATTAATTTATCCATGATATCTTCTGCTTGTTTTTGTTTCTTTTCCATATCGGCAATCAAGGCGAATTGGTCTTTTGCTCGAATTAAATTATGCTCTGGATAGGCCGTAGAAAAATACACGTCCCCCACCAAATAATCCGCAAGGAAACGCATCCCGCATTCAATGGTCATCAAAAATCCAGCATAAGGGAATAGTTTTGCTTCTTCCTTAGTGAGGGCTCCGCTTGCCCCAAGAAGATAGCCTCTCGCGTAAGCTTCGAACCGTTCCAAAGAGAAGGAAACGTTTTTTAAATCTGTTTCGTCTTCTTTCCCAAGATTCGCCCCAAAGCGGATCGCGTCCCCGAAATCATAAAGTGAGGATCCGGGCATGACGGTATCTAGATCTAACACGCATAAGGCTTTATCGGTTTCATCGAACATGATGTTATTGAGCTTGGTGTCGTTGTG
>CAMOEH010000126.1 GCA_946612055.1 uncultured Bacillota bacterium
CACCTTCGTTTGTGCGGTCGCTTTCCCCTTCATCCCGGTTTTATTCCGGGCCAATAACCTTGCTGGCGTCATCGCGATGATGGGAATTGTCGTCTTGTTTGCGATGATGTACCGCAATCCTGCGGTTGCGTTAATGCCAGATATCACCCCGAAGCCATTACGTTCCAAAGCCAATGGCATCATCAACATCATGGGCTATATCGGCGGATTCTTCGCGACCATCGTCGGCGTTTTCCTCGTCTTAAGCGAATATCTAGGAAAAACCCATAAGCATCCCTGGCAAGAAGGGAATTTCTGGGTCATCATGATCCCCTTCCTTTTGGGAAGCGTCTTGATGCTCGTCTCCGCTTTGGTGCTTTTCTTCACGGTCAAAGAAAACAAGGTCGCGGAAGAAGTTGCCGAAGACATGAGAAGAGGGGAAGAAGAAGCCCAAACCGTTGATAAAATCGATGACGATAAGCCGATGAGCAAAGCCAATTTGACGATGCTCCTTCTTATCCTTGCCGCCGAATTCTTCTGGTTCATGGCCGATAATGGCATTTCGACCTTCATGGGCAATTACACCCTCTATTATTTGAAAGCCTCGACCGCATCCAATTCGATCAATACGATCATTGGAGGCGTTGGCTCGGTGGCTGGGTTTGCTTTAGGCGGCCTCATCGCCAGCAAAATCGGGAGAAAATGGACCCTTTGGGGTGGCCTCGCTCTTGCAACGTTAGCCTTTGTCTTATGGGCAATCTTAGGCTTCTCGATCGCTCCGAATGGCAAATTCCCCGTCTATATCTATGCCATCTGGTTCATGAAAGGATTCGGGATGAGCTTAGTCCACGTCAATTCCTTCCCAATGGTTGTTGAGCTTTGCTCCAGCAAGAAGATCGGGCGCTTCACCGGCTATTATTACGCCGCCTCGATGGCTGCCCAAACCTTGACGCCGACTTTGCTTGGCTTATTGCTTCTAGTTCCTTCCTTCGGATGGCAATATCTACCGGTTTATGCCCTCATTTGCACGGGAATCGGATTGATCGTCTTCTTGTTTGTCAAAAACGTCAAATCGAACAAAACCACCTTCAAAAAAGGTTTGGAATCGCTTGACGTAGAGGAATAACATGCCGGCCGTCATCGTCCATTATTCTTTCGCCAAAATGGCGATGGATCCTTCTTTATCGCCTTTTGAAGATGTCGTTAGGCTAGGAACCCAAGGGCCAGATACCTTCATGGCTTATGGGACCAATCCTTTCCACAAAAGAGAGGACGTCAAAGAAGTCCAGCCTTTTGGCGGGTATATGCATCATATCGATGTTTCATCGACTTATTTCAAGATGATGCAATACGCCAATCAGCAAGAAGAAAAAGAGATGCTATATGCCTATATCGAAGGTATCTTCATGCATTTTGCCGTCGATCGACGGATGCATCCTTATATCTTCTATGAATCTGGCTTTGATGAGCAGGGCGGCATCACGGGTTTCTATAAATGGAGCCATGGAGCCTATGAAGCTCTCCTTGACGTTTTATATGGCAAAAGCCACAAGACCTATATCAATACAGGGAAAGCAATCAAAGCCGATTTAAAGCGCGTTGAAGCGATCTCTAAGATGTGGGCTGCCTGCGCGCCAACCCCCTTAAAGGAAGAAGATTTCCTTCGATCTTATGAGGATTTTTATGCCGTTGAGAAAATGCTATTTTCCCGTAGCGGCATCAAGCGGATCCTTTTCCGAATGATGGGCAAACAATCGATGGCAATGATCATGTCCCATCCTCATTTCGTGAAGAAATTCGCCCCAATGGATGTCTTGAATTTGACTCATCGGGAATGGAAAGATCCATCCACACTAAATCCATCAAAGCTTTCTGTTGACGAAATCCTCGATTCGGTCAAAAAAGAATACGAAGAAGTCCGGGCATTGATCTTGAAAGCCAAAGAAGGAGAAGACGTCTTGCCTGCTTTAAAAAAGTGGTGCGATAATCTCGACCATGACGGCGAGAAAATCGGCGAAAGCAAGAAAGAATTCTCTCTTTGCTGGGATAAATTGAAATAATTTGCAAAATTGAGCCCGCCCCTTCTTTAAAAATGAAGGGGCTTTTCTTATAATGAGACGGCTTATGAAAGAAAACCGGGATTTGATTCGGCTCATTCTCATTCACGGGACATCGGTTTTATTGCTTCGTCAATTGACAGTAGAAGGGCTGCCCAAAGAAAGCTTCCATCTTCCTGGAGGGAAAGCTAGCTCTAGCAGCCAAAAAGAATTGCTATCTTCTTTTCTTGCTGATTATGGTTCCCATATCAAATTGGTTGCGACCGTGCCTTCGCTTCGCCTATATGAGGAGAAAGGCGGATATTCAATCAAAGGGTATCTCGTCAAAGAAATCACCCCGATGAAAAAGAAACCATCTCATGCCGAGGTCGCTTTCTTTCCATTGAAGGATTTGAAAAAGATCGATTTGGAAGTCGCGGATGCCTTACTTATTGAGAAATCGCTGCTATTCCGTAAAGCGTTATTCAAAGCAAAAGCGATTCCTAACGAAGAGATCGCTTCTTACTATAAAGCCCTCGCTTCCTTCTATAAAAAAGACTGGGGAGAAGAGGATTATTCGTTATTTTTGCGCCTAATTGATTCCGGCGCGGATAGTAAGAATCTGAAACAGGCTTCATTCTTCTTATGCAAAATCCATCAGAAGAGCCCGTTATTTTTTGAAGAGAGGCTCAAAGCGATCAGAAAGGGGCGTATGCAATGAAATTCTTCCGTTTCGGTTTTCTCCCGAAATTGCGTTTTGGCTTGCTTTTGCTTGTCCAATTCTTGATTGTCGTTTTTGGCATGGCCTACGTGGTGATGCTAAGAAATAAACCAGACATCCTCCTTTTGATCCTCATCGGGGCTTTTGCTTTATCGGTAGTTTTGGAAATCTATATCATCTCTACCCCAAGTCCAGACCCTTATAAAATTGCTTGGATGTGGGTCGTGGGCTGCATTCCTTTAGCGGGGGCGCTTATGTATTTCGTCTTCGCGAATAAGCAAACTTCCCGTTCCCAAAAGAAAAAGCTTTCCAAATGGATTAAGCCGATCGTCGAGCAAGAAGAAGACGAATGGACGATGAGCCAATTTGAAGAAGTCCATCCTCAAAGCGTCCCGACTTCTCGTCTAGTTAATCGCATCTCTGGTCCTGCTTTAGCTGATAATACGGGGGTTTTATATTTTTCCAAAGTCGAAAAAGCTTTCCCCTTGATGCTCGAAAAATTAGAGAAAGCTAACCATTATATCTTCCTCGAATTCTTCATTTTCGCCCCAGGGAAATTCTGGGATTCGATTTTGGAAGTGTTGAAGCGCAAAGCCAAAGACGGGGCCGATGTCCGCATGATCTATGATGATGTCGGTTGCCTTTCCACTTTGCCATTTGGCTACGATAAGAAATTGCAGAAAATGGGCATCAAATGCCATAAATTCCAACCATTTAGACCCGTAATGGACGTTAGGCAAAATAACCGCGACCATCGTAAGATGCTCATCATCGATGGCCATACTTGCTTTACGGGCGGATTTAACGTTGCTGATGAATATATCAACGAAATCGAGCGTTTCGGCCATTGGAAAGA
>CAMOEH010000127.1 GCA_946612055.1 uncultured Bacillota bacterium
CCAAATCTTTTTTGATCACCGAATTGCAAAGAACGCAGGCTTTCCACGTCAAAAACCTTGTCCTCCATCCAGGAAGCCATCTCCAAAATGGGGAAGAATTCGGCCTAGCTTCACTTGTTGAAGGTCTAGATTATGTTTTCTCTGTCGATGGGACCGATGTCACCGTCTGCTTAGAAACGATGGCCGGAAAAGGCTCAGAAATCGGGACAAGCTTCGAATTTTTGGCCAAGGTCATCGCTTCGCTTCGCCATCCGGAGCGAAGCGGGATCACGCTTGATACCTGCCATATCAATGACGCCGGATATGATGTCAAAGATATCGATGCTCTATTAGAGCATTTTGACCGCACCATCGGGCTAGATAAGCTCAAAGTCATTCATCTTAATGATTCCAAAAACGAAAGAGGATCCCATACAGACCGTCATGAGAATCTTGGCTATGGGACGATTGGTTTCGACGCGCTTCTAGCTTTTGTCAATCACCCAAAGCTCGATGGCATTCCTAAAATCCTCGAGACTCCTTACGTCAATCACGAAAAAGCCCCATACAAGAAGGAAATCGCCATGCTTAAAGAAGGCGTCTACGATCCTTCCTGGCGCGAAAATCTATAATTGATCGATCTCTTTTTGAAGTTCAGCAATGATATCTTCATCCGGAACGGTTCGAATCACCGTTCCTTTTTTGAAGATGGCCCATTTCCCATTGCCTCCAGCCGCGCCTAAATCAGCATGAGAAGCTTCGCCAGGGCCATTGACGATGCAGCCCATGATCGCGATGGTTTTGTTGATTCCTTTTTCTTCGCAGTAGCGCTGGATTGCTTTGGCCACGGGAATGAGATTAACTTGCGTTCTTCCACAAGTTGGGCAAGAAATGAAATTTGGGAAATCTTCGCGTAGATGGAGATCTTTTAATAGCCTTCGCGCTGCAAGGATCTCTTCTTCGGGGTCATCAGAAAGCGAAATGCGAATCGTTGAGCCGATACCTTCAAGCAATAGCGGGGCTAAAGCAGCCGCCGAGCGGAGCAAGCCGACATCTTTCGGCCCAGCTTCGGTCACTCCAAGATGAAGGGGGTAGGGGAATAGAGAGCTTGCCAAGCGATAGGCTTCGATCGTCTCTGTGGCCGAAGAGCCTTTTAAGGAGATGACGATATCATGGAAATCGTATTTTTCTAAGATCGCGACGTGCTTCTTTGCCGAAGCGACCAAGGAGGAAGCACGGACAAAATCGTCCGTTGATGCAAACGATTTATCCAAAGATCCCGAATTGACGCCAACGCGGATCGGAACGTGCCTTTTCTTGCATTCTTCAACCAAAATGGCGATTCCTTCCTCGCTGCCAATGTTCCCGGGGTTGATGCGGATGGCATCGACTCCAGAAGACAAGCAAAGCAAAGCAAGACGGTAATCGAAGTGGATGTCGGCAATCAAAGGGATGCTCGTTTTCTTTTTTATAAGCGCAAAGGCGCGCGCGTCTTCCTCATCTAAGCAAGAAAGGCGCATCAAATCCGCACCAAGGGAAGCGCAACGATTGATTTGGGCAACGACTTCCTCAACATGGCTCGTTTTAATTGAGCACATCGATTGAATGAGGATTTCGTTGCTTCCTCCTAGGAATTTTGAGCCGATTTGGATTCGGCGGCATCTTTGACGATCATTCATAGCCTTATCATAATAAGGCAACAAAACGATTTGTTGTAGATTTTGCGTTTTTCCTATGGTAGGATATTGCTCGCTTATCAGGGAGTCGAACGAATTATGGCCAGCAAACGCGATCAAGTCATCCTAAAATGCACCGTCTGCGGTGAAGAAAATTACATCACCACCCGTAACAAAAGATCCCATCCCAACAAAATGGAGATCAACAAATTCTGCAGCCGTTGCAACAAAATGACGCCGCATAAAGAAAAGAAATAAAGATAAGGCTTCGGCCTTATTTTTTTGTTTTATCCCGACGCTATCGGGATTTTTTATTCTTTTTTGTGGATAATTCTGCTACTAGTGAATTGTGCTTCGTTGGTATATAATACCAACAGCGCGTTTGCGCACCATCAAGGAGAAATTAATTATGATCAATGTCACCGAGCTTCGTCCCGGGAACTACTTCATCGACGAAGGGAACCTTTATCAGGTTTTGGATATCCTTCTCAACAAAACGGCCATGAGAAAAATGGTCGCGAAAGTCAAAGTCAAGAACATGAGGACTGGAGCCATCATCGAACTCGCCCGCAACTCTGGGTATGGAGTCGAAGATGTCCACGTCGACAAAAAAGTCATGCAATATCTCTATGATTCCGGCGAGACGCTGGTTTTCATGGATGGCAAAACCTACGAACAAATCGAGCTTCCTCACGCTGCTTTGGTCAACGAGATCCCTTATCTTGCTCCCAATAGCGAAGTCACTGTCGTCTCTTATGAAGACGAAGTTCTTGGCGTTTCCCTGCCCGCCAAAGCCATTTTGACCGTCACCGAATGTGAACCTGGTGTCCGTGGCGATACCGTTTCTAATGGCGGCAGCAAAGACGCTACCCTCGAGACTGGATTAAAAATCCGCGTTCCGCTTTTCATCAACCAAGGCGACAAGATTTCCGTCGATACCTCCACGGGGAAATACGACGGGAGGGCTTAATCGATGGAATGGAGCGGAGCCTGGTTCGGCTTAGTCATCGGCGCGTTGATTCTTGGCCTCATTGGCGGCTTTTTCGGAGCAAGGGCTCTCATTAAGCGCCAGATGGAAAAGAATCCGCCGATCAACGAACAAATGA
>CAMOEH010000128.1 GCA_946612055.1 uncultured Bacillota bacterium
ACTACCGGAGGACGAGGCAATAAGGAAGAAGGATCATCATGGATCTCGATATCTTCGAAATGCTCGGCGTCAACGATCTTTTCTTTCTTGAAGTCGTAGCCGAATTCTAGGCAGATTGTCCCGATGGTTTCATCGTCTAGAGTCTGGTTGATCGTCACCGCTTTCCCTTGCATGAAGAGGAATTTGATGATTTGCGAGGTGGCCACATTGATGGCTTTGGACAATTCACCGACGCTAAGAGGCTTCGAATAGACGAAAACGCCACCATTGACTTTGGCTTCTTCTTTCTTCCCTTTGGGCTGCTCTTGGAAATTAGCAACGCGCTGGGGCCGTTGATTCTTCTTCGAAGGATAATTGTTGTTCTTTTTCATGTTCATTCCTCCCACTTCTTCTTCAAGGCCAAAGCGGCTTTTTTGTCGAGAATCCCCACTGCGGAGATTTCTTCATAGCCTAAATAGTGGCCTAATTCTTCTTTGCTAACGCCTTCTAAGATCATTTTCTCTTTTCCAAAGGAAAGAAGACGCTTTTTGCTTGTATCGGATGCATCAAAAGCAAGGACGATGCATGCGATCTTTTTGCCTTGGGAAAACAAAGCTTCCCCAAAGACGGTTTTGCCTGCTTTGTTAAGCAAGCCAAGGAAAGAAAGGGCGTTATTTTTCATTTAAGATCTCCTCATAGAGGCTATCTTGAATTGGAACGCCTGCTTTCTTTTCCAAGAGGTGCTTTTGCCTTGCTTTTTCGATGCAAGAAGGATCTTTGCTTAGGTAATATCCTCTTCCAGGCAATTTGCTTTCTTTATCAAAGATCAGTTTGCCATCGATTTTGACGAAGCGAAGCAAATCTTCTTTAGGAAGACTCCTTCTAGAGGAGAGATCAAGCCGTAAGCAAGGCTTAAGCATGGATTAGGCGCGTCCTCCATCGTCATCGTAATCGTCGTATTCGGAATAATCTTCCTCGAGTTCGTAATCGTCGGAATAATCGAATTCGTTGGCATTGGCGGCTTCTTCGGCTGCGATCTGCTGCAACTCTTCATCCGTGTAGACGGGCATGACGTTGACGGCGGGTTTAACGGCATCGTGTTTGACTTCTTCCTCGGTGATTTTGCGAGGACGTTTGGATTTGGCTTGGGATTTGGTGCGTTTTTCTTTGCCAGAAGCAAGCTCGGCTTCGAGTTCGGAAAGGCTCTTGGTCGTTTTGACGGCGATATTTTCCGTAACAGGAGCGGTTTCTTCTTTCTTCTCCTCCACTGGAGCAACGACAGTTTCTTCTTTCTCTTTCTCTTTGCTCTTTTCGGCTTCTACTGCCGCTAAAGCAGCTGCAGCCGGATTGGCGGCTTCGGAAGGGAATTGTTCGGGCGTAACCGCTGCTTTCGGGGCTTCGACCGGTTTCTTTTCCTCTTCTTTCTTCGTCTCGACGATGCGCTTGGCGGCTTCTTCGCGAGATTTCTTGATATAGGCTTCTCTTTCGGCAAGTTTGGCTTCTTCTTCCGCGCGGCGGATCCATTCTTCAGAAGTCGTATAGGCAATGCCACGGTCATCGACGACTTTCTTTTCTAAGAAATCGATGCGATAGCCCGTTAATTTCTGGGCAAGGGTGAGGTTAGAACGGAATTTGCCCATGGCTAGAGGAGTATCCCCATCATTAATGACGACGATTGCTTCCGGAAGTTTGCCTTCTTCTACAGGAAGGAAAGCAACGCCTAATGCCTGAACGGGGCGGACGGCTTCGATGATGAAGCAAGCCGGATTCTCGGAATAATTGATGATATCGATCTTTTCTTTCTTTTGGGCATTGCCAAGTTGAGAAACGATCTGCTGGATGCGGCTGCCGCCTTGGCCAATGCAAGCTCCAGTAGCATCGACATCTTCGTTTTGGGAATAGACGGCCACTTTCGATCTAACGCCAGCTTGACGGGCAATCGCTTTGATGACGACGGTGCCATCATAGATTTCGTGGATTTCTTCTTCGAAGAGTCTCTTCAAGAAGCCTTCGGAAGAACGAGTCGCTTCAATTTGAGGTCCGCGGGCTGGTTTGCCATCGATTGGCTCGGCGGAGCGGACTTCTTGGATATAGACTTTGATCGGATCGTTAGGACGGAAGAATTCGTCGCCGATCAAATCGCGGCGGGAAAGTTCGACGATGGAGCGTCCGCCCAATTTGACGGTAACCGAACGGTCATCGGCTTTTTCGACGATGCCCATCATCATCTCGCCGATATGGTCTTTGTAATTCTCATATAAGGAGGCGCGTTCGGCTTCGGCTAGGCGCTGACGGAGATTGTTTTTGATGGCTAAAGCCGTGACTTTGGTCAAATCATCGCTAGAGCAAGTGATCGCATAATCATCTCCGGCTTTGTATTTGGCTTTCTTTTTGCCCTCGTTAGCATCTTCCACGGAGATTTCGAGGTAATCGTCTTCGACTTCCTCGACGACTTTCTTGATTTGGGCGACGGTGAGTTTGCCGGTTTCTTCGTTAATTTCCACTTCAACGCGAGCGTCATCTCCTCCGCCTAAATAACGGATATAGGCGCGCTGGACGGCCTCTTTGAGGGCCAAAATGACCGCGTCACGGGTGAGGCCTTTCGTCTCGGCAAGCTGATCGATAGCTTGGGTGAGATTCAAGGATGGGGTTTCGTCGATTTGCTTCTTTGGCATGTTGGTATCTTCCTTAATTGATAATCAGAATTCGATGGCAAGGCGGGCCTTGTCGATGGTATTAAGAGGGAAGAGAATCGTTTTCTTCTTTCCCTTGATTTTGAGGATGAGGGTCACGTTATCGTTTTCGATTTTCTCTAGCTTTCCTTCAAGGATGTTCTCTCCTTGATAAGGATGGCTTAGATGGAGATGGACATATTTCCCGACGTAATGAGGTAATTTCTCTACCGGGATCGGCTTTTCCGCCCCCAAGGAGGAGACATCAAGCGTATACGGGCCATCGATAGGATCTTCTTCATCTAGAAGCGAGGAGATCTTGTCGCTGACGAGGACGATATCATCGAGAGATATCGGTTCATCTTTATCAATGACAATCTGCAATAATGGTCCGTTTTTGGAAAGAGAATAATGCACTTCCGCGAGGGTATAGCCCATTGTAAGGAGCTTATCTTCTAGAAGCGCTTTGATGTTATTTTCTTCGTCCATTTTCACCTCCATCAATAGAAAGGGCGGCCGAAGCCACCCTAAAATATCTGACTTACGGAACCGCGACGGGATTTCCGCATAAGCAATATACCATTCTCTTTTTGCTTTGCAAAGCAATTCTTATCAAAAAGAGGGGGATTTGCTTAATCTAATGGATGAGGGCCATCGGCAAGATAGAGGATGCCAAGGCAATGGGGGCCGCAATGGCAAGAGATCGTCCCGCCAGCTTGAGTCAAATGGATATTTTCAAATCCGGCTTGGATTAAACGGGCTTTTACCGCTTCTAAGACTTCTTCTTCCGCGGTCGAATAGGTGATGAAAACGTGCTTAGGATCGATATTGGGGAACATCGCAAGCGTATCTTCGACATAAGCCATGACGACCGTCAGCATATTCCCGCGATATTTCTTCCCAGGGACCATCTTCCCTTCTTTGACGTAGATTTCGGGCTTGATTTTGAGAATATTGGCTCCAAGCATCTTCAAATAGGAGCATCTTCCTCCTTTATAGAGGAAATTGACCGATTCCAAGGAGAAAGAAGTCTGGTTGAAGGGGATTCTTTCTTTGACTTTCGCGACGATTTCTTCGGGTTTATATCCTTTTTCGGCTAATTCTCTTGCA
>CAMOEH010000129.1 GCA_946612055.1 uncultured Bacillota bacterium
AGGGTATATTGCCAGCGTTATTTAGCAGGGGATATCACCCACAAGCCAAGCAATGAAGCTCTCTTTTTGCGTTATGCCACCTCTTTGGCCGATAAAGGCGACCCTCTGGCATGCTTAATTGCAGCGCGATTCTATGATCAAGGTGGAGGCTATATTCCTTCTGATCCAACAAAAGCGCTTTATTATTACAAGCAGCCTTGCTTAAAAAGCAATTCGGAAGCCTTGATCCAACTTGGCAATTTCTATGAACGCCATCTGGAAGAAGACGCGAATTACGCAAACGAAGCATACCGTTGCTATTCTCTTTCTTCTGGATTAGGCGATCTTGCTGGGGTTTATCGTTTGGCTTTGGCTTCTATCTATGGCATTGGCGTGCCCGCCGATGAATCGATTGGCTATTCTCTATTAGAGAACGGATTCATGGACGTCCTAGACGAATTCATCGATCAAAACGGCTCGAAATCCACCTTCGCTTTTTATTGCTATGGCATTGGGAAATGCTGGCAATATGGCATCGGGACGGAAAAAGATGAATTGAATGCCGTTCGTTTCTATCTCCTTTCCTATTTGCCAGAGACGACGGGCATCGACGCGATGACCAAAGCGGTTTTAGCCCCCATCTATGATGAAGTCGAGAAGGAAATGCACGCTCTTTCGGGGAAATTGAAACTTCGTAAAGGCGCGCCCGTCTTCGATCAAGATACTTTCTATGATTCTTTCCTTGGCTTTGGAAGTGAGGAATCTCCCAAAACCTTTTCTTTGGTTGAATATTCTCCCGCGGAAGGAAAACTTGTTTTCGAGGTCCGTTACGATAAGCCGGTTTTAATCATTGATGTCGGCAATCAATATTGCGGGTTCGTCGATGGGGCGATTCGTTGGGAATTTAGCAACATCGCGATGTTTAAAATGTCGCCTTCTGGCTCGAAATTCGAACGGATTGAAGTCGGGCAAGATGATACGCTCCGCTTCGTCCATATGGATGGCGATAACAAAGACCACACAATCGCCGAGCTTCGCTTTGCCGCCGATTTGTCCTCGTTGAAGGTCAAAGGAGGGAAGAAGTGAGTGAGAAGAAAACCTCGCTTTCTTTGCTGAAGCCGCATCTGGCTTCGGTGATCATTGCCCCTTTACTCAAGCTTTTCGAATGCGTTTGTGAATTGCTCGTCCCCTTCTTGGTGAAGGACATCATCGATAATGGACTTACTGCGGGAGGCTCTTTCGAAGGGGATTCTTCGAAGATTCTGCTCCGCTGCCTTTTAATGTTTGGCTTTGCTATCGCGGGTTTTCTTGTGACGATGATCACCCAATACATGGCATCGAGGACAAGCACCTCCTTTGCCTATGAACTAAAACAAGAGATGTATTCCCGTTTGCTTCGGCTATCCCCATATCAAGTGGAGCGGTTTGGCAAAAACAAGGCGCTTAACCTCTTTTCTAGCGATGCTCCTGCCTTACAAAGCGGCGTCCAGATGTTCATGCGATTGCTCGTAAGAGCTCCTTTTTTGGTCATCGGGACGATTGTTGCTTCATTTTTAATCAACATCTATGCCGGCATCGTCGTCATAACGGGGCTATTTTTGTGCGCGGTCATCATTGTGTTGGTCATGGCTTTGACGCCCAAACGCTATGACCAAGCCCAAAGCGAATTGGACCGCCTCTCCTATTTAGGAGAAGACGCGATCGAAGGCAGAAGAGAAATCCGTTCCTTCAATTTGCAAGAAATCGAGGAAAGTAAATTCAAAGAAGCCTCCTCTTCTTATGAGAAGAAATCGATGGGCATTGCCAAAATCAACGCCTTGATCAATCCTCTTACCTTTGCCTTCGTAAATCTTGCCATCGTCTTGATTCTTTATTTTGGCTCTTATCGCCTTGAAGAAACCGCTTTAGGGGTTGGCTCCATCGTCGCTTTGGTCTCTTTCTTGACCCAGGCTTTAACGGCTTTGATTCAATTCACACGCCTTGTGACCTCGATTTCCAAGGCAAGGACCTCCCGTAAGCGCATCGATTCTTTCCTTTCCTTAGAACCAGAAATCATCGACGGCCCAGTGAAAGAAGGAAAAGAAGGGGCCCCATTATTTGCTTTCCATGATGTCAGTTTGAGCTTTGGTGGCGAGAAAAACGCCTTGTCGCATCTAAATTTCGAAATCAAAGAAGGCGAAAGCTTTGGAATCATCGGAGGAACGGGATCTGGCAAATCGACATTGCTTTCTTTAATGGAACGCTACCTTGACCCAACCGAAGGAAGCATCGATTATCGGGGTGTCCCTTTGAAGCAATGGAACCTTTCTTCCATAAGGAAAGACATCGCTTTCGTTTCGCAAAAGAGCCAAATCCTTCAAGCTAGTATTGAAGAGAATCTTTTCCCTTCGTTAGAAGATAAGCAAGAAGATATCGATAAAGCATTAGAAGAAGCGATGGCCAAAGATTTTGTCTCCGCTTTACCTGAAGGAAGCAAAACGCTTCTTCAACCAGGCGGAAGCAATCTTTCTGGTGGGCAAAAGCAGCGCATCCTGATTGCTCGTGCTTTATTAAGCAAACGGAAAATCCTTTTCCTTGACGATGCGACTTCCGCTTTGGATTATCGAACCGATGCTTCCGTAAGAGAGAATCTCCGCAAGAAAAAGATCACCACGGTCTTGGTATCTCAGAGGGCGACCTCCTTATCTTCTTGCTCCAAGATTCTTGTTTTGGACAAAGGGGAAGCGGTAGGGCTAGGAAGCCACGAAGAATTGCTTTCTTCTTGCCCGATTTATCGGGAAATCTATCAGATGCAGGTGGACCAAAAATGAAACGGGTGAAGCAGTTATTACAATATCTTCGACCGCATCTATTTTTGGCGATCCTTGGTTTGCTTTTTGCTTCGATTTCTATCGCTTGCAAGATGGCGGTGCCTTTCCTAACGGGAAAAGCCATTGATTCCATTCGGGCGGGGGAAAAAGAAATCGCAATCTATATTTTCCTGATCCTTGGCTTGGTTTTATTGGGCGTGGCGTTCCGATATCTCTTCGATTTCTTGCTTTCTTCCTTGGGGCAAAAAATCGTCAAATCGTTGCGTGATCAATGCTATGCCAAGCTTTCTTCTAGCCCGATTTCTTATCTAGATAAGCAAGAAGGAGGTGATCTCCTTCAACGACTGATCGGAGACATCAATACGGTTGAAACTGGCCTCATCGCCGGAGCTGGAGCTTTATATGAAGGAATCGTCCAGATTTTGATTACTTTGGTTTTGATGTTCTATCTCCATTGGGCGTTAGCTTTGCTTGTTGTTATTTTGACTCCTTTATCGATTTTGACTTCTCGATTCATTTCGCGTTCGAATAGCCGTTATTTCAAAAAGCAAAGCCAAGCCAACGGGAAATTGTCCGCGGTTTCCTTAGAAACCATCACAAGCCTTGAAATGCTTCAAAGCTATGGCAAAGAAGAAGAACGCATCCAGTCCTTTTCCTCGACTAACGAAGAAAGCCGAGCCTCTTCTTTTAAAGCCATGTTCGCGGCCAGTTGGATCAATCCGGGAACGAGGCTTATCAACAACATCATCTATGCCGCGGTGATTTTAGCGGGGACGTGGATGCTTTTAAAAGGAGGAGAGGCGCCTTTAGGAACGGCTTTCACTGTCGGAGCCTTATCTTCTTTCCTTACCTATTCCTATCAATACATGGCCCCATTTAACGAAGTGGCCAATGTTGCTTCCGAAGTCTTATTTGCCCTGGCTTCTTTTGACCGAGTCCAAGAAATCTTGCAACTTCAAAAAGAAGAAGAAACGGGTGAAAAGAAAATCGAAGGACCCATTTCTTCGTTAAAAGGCGAATCGTTGCATTTTGGTTATGCTGAGAATCGTGAAGTTTTAAAAGGCTTCGATTTCAACGCCAAAAAAGGCGAGAAGATCGCGTTAGTCGGATCTACCGGATGCGGGAAAACGACCTTAATCAACTTATTGATGCGTTTCTATGATCCTATAGAAGGAAGCATCTATATAAACGAGATCCCAAATACGGATTTAGATAAGGCTTCGATGCGTCAAAGAATCGGCATCGTCTTGCAGGAGAATTATTTCCTCCACGATACGATCGCGAGGAACATTGCCTTAGGGAAAACTAACGCCAGCAAAGAAGAGATCATCGCCGCGGCCAAGAAAGCCCATGCCGACGATTTCATCCGTAAATTGCCGCAAGGATATGACACGCCTATCAGCAATTCTTCGAATCTATCGATGGGGGAGAAGCAATTGCTTTCGGTTGCTAGGGTAATGCTAATGGAACCAGAGATCATCTTGCTTGATGAAGCGACCTCGAACATTGACTTAAGGACAGAGGCTCTCCTTGGAGAAGCCTTCGATGAGATGATGAAAGGCAAAACTTCCTTCGTTGTCGCTCACCGTCTTTCCACGATCAAAAACGCCGATAAAATCCTTTATATGGAAGATGGGAAGGTTGCCGAAGCAGGAACCTTTCAAGAATTATTAAAGAAAAAAGGCCGTTTCTACGACCTCTATAATTCTCAGCTTTCCTAATTACCACCAAGCCTCGCGGCAAATGCCCGTAGGACGATAAGGCTTTCCTAGCAAAACCAGGGAGCCTTTTTCTTTGATTTGGATAAAGCCATTTTTCTTAAAGAAAGCAATCGCCTCTCCATTTGTTTGGTCGCACTGACAAAGCCATAAAGATTTTGGATGGATGCTTTGCCAATAAGTTAGGAAGGAAGTTCCAATCCCTTTTCTTTGAAAAGAAGGATCGACAAGAAGGAAATCGATAATTGAAATCATCTCCCCGCGATAGCCTAAAGATTCCAGAAGGTCTTCCGCCTCTCCACGATAAGCATTTTCTCCTAAAAACGCATTCACGCTATGGCTCATTTTGCCAACAGAAAGAATTCTTCCACCTTCTTTAGCCATGAATATATCGCCTTCTTCGATAAGGCTAGGGAGTTGATTTTCCCATGAAGAAAGGCGCGCTTCTTCACTGCTATCGATCAAGGACCGACGGAAGCATTTGCTTAGGGTAGAAAGGTCTTTAAGGTTTGCTTTGGTGAAAGTGACCATGGATAAAGAATACTTCTTTTTCTCGAGAAAGTTCACTGCTTTGCATACAATATGCCCATGAGCTCTAGAAGCAAAGAAACCACCTCTTACGTTATGTCGCGAATTCGAGGCAAAGACACGGGCATCGAAATGCGCTTACGCAAAGCCTTGACCGAGAAAGGCCTCCATTATCGCCTTTATAGCAACAAAATCTATGGCCATCCCGACATCGCTTTCCCTTCCTTGAAAATCGCGATTTTCTGCGATTCCGAGTTTTGGCATGGCTACCATTTCGAAGAAAACAAAGAAAAGATCCATACGAACCTCTCCTATTGGATTCCCAAGATCGAAAGAAACATCGCTCGCGATATCGAAGTGAATAATAGGCTGAAAGAAGAGGGCTATTTGGTCCTGCGATATTGGGGCAAAGAAATCGAAACCGATTTGGACCGGGTTGTCAAAGAAATCATGGATGCGATTTCCATAAGGAAAGCAACTCTAGCCTATCAAAAAGAAATCTCTTCCTTCACAACCCTTGGCTATATCGAAAAGGGCGATTCCTATTTGTTGCTTTACCGTAACAAAAAGAAAAATGACGTTAACGAAGGGAAATGGATCGGAGTAGGGGGACATCTGGAAAAAGGAGAAACGCCTCTTTCTTGCTTAAAACGCGAAGTTAAAGAAGAAACGGGGCTTGATGTCTTAACCTCAAAATATTTGGGCAAAATCGATTTCCTTAATCTCAAAGCCAAGCCGGAAAGGATGTATCTATATAAAATCGTTTCTTTCTCCGGGGAACTCATCCCTTGCAACGAAGGGAAATTATCCTGGGTGAAAAAAGAAGAAATGGATTCTCTTCCGATGTGGTATGGCGATCGTTATTTCTTGCCATTGCTCGAGAAAACTGATGCACGTCCCTTCCGTATGACGCTTTATTATGATGGAGATGTCCTAGTTGACCGTATCGGCCCCATCTATAAAAAGGAAAAGAAAGCAAAGAAGCATGCCAAACGAAATCACCATAAATCCTGAAGATATCATTTCCAAAGCGACAGCTTTCGCGATTGCCTCTTCTATTATCGAAAAGAAGATGAATTCGCTTTTTGGGTTATCCGTAAACCACCGGAAAGCATCCTTTCTTTATGCCTTCTCTTCCTTCGTTGGCCACAATGTCGATGAATCCACATGGACGAAAGCCATGCAAGAAGAAATCTCATTATTAAAAAAGCGCTCAGTTTCTTTTCCTAATAAGGAAGTCTCTTTGCCAGAGTGGGGCGAGATGGATACAAAAAGAGAGCAATCCAAAGATGCTGCCGAGGCCTTTTTCCTTTGCTATGCCTACTTGCTTTCTCCAGATGCCCCCGAGAATGTCTTTGGGGCAATCCTTCATTGCGCTGGCTTTGCCATGGAAGGGATATTAGATGGCTATTTCAAAGAAGAGGATAGCCTCCTTAAAGCAAAAGAAAACTACGAATCTTCCTTGGATTCTATCCCCAATTTAGAAGCTTCTTTAAGACAACTCTCCGCTTTGCTTGAGTAAAGTTTCTTTTCGATAATTCATTAAGACTTTTATCGTTGTCGGAAGCATGATTAAGGTTGCGATGATCCAAGCGATCGCATCGCCTGCACAGACCAGATAGAAAAGGTATTTCGGGCTTTCGCTATGCAAATGGCCTTGGCTTAATAGCAAAGGAATGGCTAAGCAAGCTAACAATCGAGCGACAAGTTCGCCAATCCCTCCTAAAAATGGAGATAATGGCTTCCCAAGTCCTTGCAAAAAATTCCGGAACAAAAGCAAAGCGGCAATCGCAAATAACAAAGGAATCGAGAGGTAAAGATAAGCATTCCCGCGTTGAATCGTTTCTTCGCTGATTTTCCCTGCTTCATAGAAGATGCGCAAATACGTTCCTTTGATGGTTAATAGCATCCCGATCGTCATCGTTATGCCATAAAGAATCAAAGAAAGGATGGAGGCGATTTTAAACCCATCGACGATTCGCTTTTTGAGCCCCGCGCCTTTATTTTGGGAAGTGAATGCCAAAACGGTTGCAGCCAATGCGTCAAAAGGAAGAAAAAGGAAATTGATCAATTTGCACGCAGCCCCATAGCCATTGGTTGAAGGGAGAAGCGGAAGCAAATCCCCGGTAGGCGTGTGATCGAATTTG
>CAMOEH010000130.1 GCA_946612055.1 uncultured Bacillota bacterium
GACACCTCTTCTATGAACCTCTATTTCGATGCCCTCTCCACGAAGTCCTTGGTCTCCAAGACCTCCACTCGTGTTGCTGGCACCGAAGGTGATTCCTACAAAGGATTCCGCATTGCCTTCATTTCCTCGGCCGCTACGATTGTCTGGGCCGATAACCAAGTGACCGCCAAATGCTCCTATGTCAATTCGACGACCACGACCGCCTCTTATAGCGCGAACCTCATCGATTCCGCTAACACTGGCGTTTCCGCAATCCCAGCCGGCACCAAAGGTGCGACCACTGCGTTGAATTATCTTGGCACCTTCGCCTATAATTCCGCTGCCCCGACCACTCCGGTCGAGCTCCCGGTTACCTGCGTTGCCTGGTTCGAAGGAAGCGATGAGAACGTTATCGACACCGCCAACTTGGATGTCGTTACCGCTTCGATGGATTTCTTCACCCGCGTCTCTGCTTAATCTTCTTGATTAATCAAGAAAGAAAAAATCATTTGGTATTTATTGCTAGATGGTTTACCATATCCCCGATTCCCGTCGGGGATTTTTGGTATCTTTATGAATTCAAAAAAACCGCTTTTCATTGCCTTGATTGCCCTCGATGTCGCCCTTACGGTCTTTTTTCTCGTGATCAGCGTGATCATGCTTGTGAAGAACGCGACCATGACGGCTGCGGAGATCCAAGCTGCTGAAGGATTTATCGGATATTTGCAGAATCACACGACTTTCTATTTCCTTTTATTCGTTTTGCCTTTGTTCGTCTTGCTTGCCGCCAATATCGTTGGTTTGGTCATATACGTAAAGAAAACTTCTAAGAAAGACCTCAAAGATCTTACCGAAGAGCAAAAAGAAGCCCTCCGAAAAGAATTGCTGGAAGAATTCAAAAACGAAAAATAAGAAAGATAGCGCCTGGAAGAATCCGGGCGCTTTTAATTTTTCTCTTGCACATTTCTCGAATTGGGAGTAAGTTATGGCCAGGAAAATAGCAAAGCCACGGCGACGTGGCGGCGCAAAGCTACAGGGTCTTACTAAGTAAGATAGCCAGTTGCCCTAGGGAAGAACATCCCGCCATGCAAATGGATGATAGGGCACTGGCGTTTTGTTTAACCCATTGGGACATTCGTACCTCACTTTAGGGTACAACGCTTATGTACGAACTGGAGTATGTAAAGAAACGGAAGAGAAAGAAAGCGATTGCAATCGTCGGTGGTGTCTGCACCGTGGGCGTTACTGCCCTAGCAATTGTTGCTTTTCTCGGCCGATTCGTTGGGACATTCACTGTTTCGCTCAACACCGATACCGTGCAATTGTCGCTCAGCGAAAAGGAATCGTTTGAAAATCCTACTTCGTACCTGCGCATCGACAAGTTGCCGAAATACGAAGAGATGGCCTATAGCTCCTTACCGAGCGAAGACGTCTTGGACTCCGAGGCAACTGACTACCTCTCCGGTGCTAACCGTGATAAGGGCAAAGTGGTATCTCTGAATTACTTCAAATATACCTTCTATGTCCGTAACGTAGGCACCAGGCCCGCCAACTACGATCTCAAGATCACGATCAATGAGAGCGTTGCGGCGAAAGATGGCACAGGGAGAAAGCTGGACGATACTTTGCGCGTCTTGGTCTATCATGACAATGAAAAGAGGGACGCACGAGTAGGTGATGTCTATGCTAGGCGAGCGGTGGAGAACAACTACACCGAAAAAGGTGAAGTTACCGCCAGAGAATTCATCTCAGCCCGCCCAAGCGACCGCACCGAAAGCGACGAGTACCCACTAGCCAATATGTTCATTGATGATCGAACAGTGGCTACATACTCCGTCGGTAACTTCGTCAAAGGCGATACCCAAAAGTACACAATCGTGACTTGGCTTGAAGGCAACGACCTCCAATCCAAGACCACGGACCTCGCACCAGAAGGTGCAACCATTAAATTAGGAGTAACCATTACTGCTTATGAAATTGAACGCTAAAAAAATCACGATCTCCTCGTTAGCCGCTCTTATGGGCGCTGGCTTTGTGGGATCCATCTCCGGAACCGTTGCTTGGTTCCAATATTCGACCCGTTCTACCGTCGCCTTCACCGGCGCTTCCGCTCACTGCACGGAAAACCTTCAAGTCCGTGTTGGCGCTGATGGAACCTGGAAATCCGACCTTCTCACTTCCGACATCAAAACTTATGTCGAAGCTAGCGAAGTCTCCACTGGCGTTACCCGTGGCGACAGCAACCTCGTTCCTGTCACCTCTGGCGAACTCAGCAAAGATGCCGTTCCGTCTACCTTCTACAAGAACCCGATCTACCAATACACGGATTACACCGTTTGGGGCGAAGCCACGAAGAAAGATTACATCGAACTTCCGCTCGAATTCCGCGTTTTGGACGTCAATGGCGAAGCTACTGAAACCCTTCTTGCAAAAGACGTCTATCTCACCGATTTGACGATCAAAGAGAAGACCGTTTCCGGCAAATCCTCGATCATCAACGCTCTCCGCGTCGGTATCGAAGGCCTCGGCACCATGTCCATCCCTGGCGCTGATGTCAACGTCTTCGGCAAACTCGATCTCAACAACGACAGCGCTAACGATAAGACTGTCGGCTATGATTTCGATGGCGAACTTGCCGAAATCACCTATGGTGACGATGGCAAAAAGGCCGAATCCTATGCCTACAATTCCACCAGCATCATCGCTGATGATAGTGATCCCAACAACATCACCGGTGGCAAGAAGATCGGCACGACCACTGCTAGCGGCGATATGCTCAAAGTCAACGTCAAGATTTGGCTCGAAGGCTGGCAAGAGCTCGAAGGCAAGGCCCTTTGGGAAGCTGCCAAATACATCGGCAGCCAGTTCAACATTGGTATGCGCTTCACCTGCGTTGCCCACGTTGCCCACTAAGGCTAATTCAATTTGACAATTAGGTTGCGCACAAGGCTGCACGCTCGCGGCTTTGTGCGCGCCTAGAAATCTTTACCCGAAGAAAGGAGGAAAACACGATGAAATTCTTTACCAAGTCACGCGCGCTTGTATGTGCTCTCGGTTTGATGATCGCTTCCTCCTCCTTCTCCTTGGCCTACTCTTTGGCATGGTATGCCTATTCCACCAGGGCAACGGTTTCTTACCAAGGAACGGCTGTCAACCAGTCCGAACAATTGCAGATTGGTCTTATCTCTGATATCGATTTCCGTTATGACGATGAAAACGTCGATCTCGGCTTTGATATCGAGAAAGAACATTTCGACGACAAAGACATCGATGTCTATTGGGCCAAAGCCGGCACCGGTTTTCGTTCCAACGCCATACAGGCTTATTTAAGCAAGCAAGGCTATGCAACGAACACGCTCGAGCCCGTAACGACTCGCGAATACACGAAAGGCGATGACCTTTCCTTGTTCCAGGCGCCCCAGGCATTTAAACCAACGCGCCATGTCGCCGCGGCCAATCACCAATACACCAAGCTTCATTTCGTTTTCCGTATCATCCAAAATGCGACGGGAACCGATTATTACGTCCCCAACCAAAATATCTGGTTAACCGATGCTAGGGCAAAAGCCCAAGGCGAAAACGAAGATATCCGCGAAGGACTTCGCCTCTATTTTGAAGGCGCAAGCAAATTCATTCTCAATCCGACGGCAACCGGAGCTGCTTCCTCAACAGCAGTAGCTGGCATCCTCGATCTTAATGGCGATGGCTATTTCGACGACGATAGCGCTGGCGAAGGCCAAGAGATTTTCTATGGCGATTATAGTTCCTTGCCTTCTTCTTCTGTTTTTGCTGCTGATACCGACTATGTCGATCCTAACGGAACGGGCAAAAGCGAAGAATCGACCTTTGTTGCCCGCCACCGCGCTGGCGTGACCGGGTATGCGGATTATACGGGCTTCACGCCCTTGCAGGCGGAATATGAAACCTTGGAATCGATCCAACCGGTCGATGATGGAGGCTCCTTATCCGGGGGCACGCCCATCTGCGTGACCGAGAACACGACGGATGCGCTCGCATTCGCGGATATGACTGTGTATTTGGAGGGGTGGGATCACTCGGTGATCGATAAGGAAATTGGCCACGCCTTTGATTTAGGCTTGCAATTCCAGATCAACCGCGTGTGACGTTATGGACATCCGGAAAACCATCATTGGTCTATATGCTGGCGTGATCTCTCTCGCCAGCCTTTCGCTTTCATTCACGGCCGCGTGGTACGCGCAAAGCGCGCGTCTTGAGGTTGATTCTTTGGACGTGGAGATTTCCGCGACCAGGGAATTGAAGATCTCAACTTCTGATGACCTTTCCACGTTCGTTGATGACCTTTCCTATGATGACCTCCATCATGTTGGATTATTTTCTCCCGTTTCGACGATGTTCGAATCCTTTTGGAGAGATGAACCTGGCGAAAAGATGCCACGGTTCTATGAATATTCCTCCTTCTTCACCCCCTCTTCTGGCATTCCCTATGATCCAGGGGAAGTAAAATCCGTGGCTGAAAACGGGAGGATGCCTTATTTCTACCGTCAAGATCTCTATTTGCTCGCTGATGACGATGTGATGGTGACTCTTGATCCTGAAAATACCTTCTTCTTGCCCAATGAAGACGCGAACTTCATTACCGCCAATAGCCCCGAATGCAAAAAAAGATTCCCAACGCTTAGCCAAGAAGAAATCGCGGATCGGCTTGATTCGTTAGTCAATGCGCTCCGCTGCTCGATCTATGCGGTAGAAGATGATGAATACACGATCATCGACCCTTATAAAAACGGTGTCACCGAATTCGGTGGAATCCTCGATAATAGCAATGACGGGTTCTATGATACTTATACCGAAACCCAATCTAGCCAAACCAAAGAAGTTATCTATGGGGAAGTGATTGGAAGAGAAAATGCCGTCTATTCGGAAGTTTATCAAGAAGATGAGATCTACCAAGGCGAACGCAATAGCTTCTTAGCTTCCATTGGCAAAGGAACTCGCCACTTCCTCAAAGAAGAATCACTAGCTAACGGCTTATCCTTCGGGAAAGAGAAATCCATCTCCTTGGAAGAAACCGCCCCGATGGACCTCGAAGAGAACAAATTCAAAATCTCTTGCCGCCGTGGCGAGCCGAAACACATCGTCTTGTCCATCTATTTGGAAGGATGGGACCTTGATTGCATCAACGACGTTATGGGAGGGAACTTCCTCTCGCAAATCCAATTCCGAATCTTAAGGGAGAGCTAATATGACCAGTTACTTTGAATACTTGCGTAACATCCTCGTGGAGTTCTTCAAGAACTTCGCCGAATTTTTCACGACCGCGATCGTTTCTCCTTGGGCCAATGTTCCCGGAGATTTTAGAAGCTACCATTCCATGTTGACAGCCTCTGCCCCCTCTTTTGGATTCTGGGGATGGTTCTTCTGGGTTTTGTTCCTTCTCCTTTTCCTTGGGGTCCTCGGAGGAATTGGTTTCTTCCTCTTCCTTTTGATCCGCAAATACGTTCGCTTCGTCAAAAAAGAACTCGATAAAGATGAGCTCCGTCGTCAAGTCGAACGCCTGAATTACGAACTCTATACGGCCGTTCAAGAAAAAGATAAGATTCTCAATCTCAAAACCGGCTATATGGGCTTAAAGCCAGAAGATGGTGGAGAAGAGCAATTAAGCCAAGAAGAGCTTAATACCCGCTTCCCCAAACTTCTCCGCGTCGATGCTTCTTATCGCGGCATCAATGTCGATATCCCACGTCGAGAAGACCTCTCCCTTGAAGAGCTTTGCAACGCCTTCCGTAATTTCGCGGCCAGCCAGTTGCATCTTTATTACAAAATCGATGTCATCCGTCAGCTCTTCGCAGGCATGGCCACTTCCAAGCTCATCATCCTCGAAGGTATCTCTGGTACCGGTAAAACCTCGTTAGCCTATGCCTTAGGCAAATTCTTCAATTTCGATAGCGCCATCATCCCGGTTCAGCCTTCTTGGAAAGACCGTTCCGAATTGCTCGGCTATTACAACGAATTCACCAAGAAATTCAACGAATCCGAATTCTTGCGTGCCCTTTATGTCACGACGTATCGTCAAGATCTTGACGTCATCGTCCTCGACGAAATGAACTTGGCCCGTGTCGAATATTATTTCGCCGAATTCCTCTCCGTCATGGAAATGAGGGACTATAACGATTGGACGATCGATCTCATCGGCACGACGATGCCCAATGACCCCGAACACATCAAAGATGGCAAATTGCTTATTCCTCAAAACGTCATCTTCTTCGGGACGGCGAATAACGACGACTCCACCTTCACGATTTCCGATAAGGTCTATGACCGTGCGATCTCCTTGTTCTTCGACGACAAAGGCCGTCCTTTCGAAGCCGATCACCAAGAACCCATTTCGGTCCCTTATTACCAAATCCGCTCCTTATATGATGAGGCCATCAGCCAATATCCGATCTCTGAAAAGATGACCGAGAAATTCGAAGCCCTTGATAACTTCGTCATTAAGAAATTCAAACTTGCCTTCGGCAACCGTATCTTGAAGCAGCTTGAAAGCTTCAGCCCGGGCTATGTCGGCTGCGGTGGCAAGGAAATCGATGGCTTCGACTTCATCTTCTCCAACAAGATCATGAAGAAATTCGAAGCGCTCAACATCGCCTTCTTAAAAGAAGAACTCAAAGAGCTTGACGCTTACTTAGACAAATTATTCGGCAAGGGCACCTTCCCGATGTCCCACGCCAACATCGAAAACCTATTGAAGAGCAATTAACGAATCATGGCCGGGGAAAAGAACAAAAACGCATATCGCAAATACATTTCCCGGATGGAGGGTCTATCTTCCTCTTCTCCATCGGAGGAAAAGATTTTCTCCTCGCTTTCTTCTGGCAAGAATTCCTATATGCGGCTTGACCGCTTGGAATCTTCTTCCTTCGATAGTTCATGGATTACGATGATCGAAGATTGCCTTTTTGATTTGGGCGATATCGTCAACAACCCCCGTCAAAACACGAAGACGGTTCCTAACCTAGTTCCGGTTGAGCTTGCAAGGAAAGTCAATGCCGAAAGCGTTCAGCATCTTGCTAGCCATACCCAATTCGTCAAAGAAGTCGACGAATATGGCAACGTCATTCCAAACAAAGTCCTAAATATCGGCCACGAAGACGATATCGCGACCTATGAAAACCGCTTCATCGCCACCTTCATCCGTCGTCTTGTCCTCTTCGTCGAGAAGCGTTATGAATTCGTCCGTCATTTCGCGACCCTTCATGATGAAGAGATCGTCTACATGAAGAGCAAATCTCTCGTCAACGGGGCAACGGTTGAAATTGAGACCAAAGTCAAGATCTCGACCCCCAATTCGGATGAAGCCTCCATTCAATCGAATGCCTATGTTGAACGTATCGCGAAGATGAGGGAATACGTTCGTTACTATTACAATTCCCCCTTCATGAAGGCCTTGAAGACCGAAAAGGATGTCCGTAATCCGATTTTGATGACCAACATCCTCCGTAAGAATCTCAAATACCATCATTGCTACGAAGTTTATCGCTTCATCGAATCTTATGATCGCCTTGGCGTGAATTACAAAGTTGCCGAAACCTATTCCAAACTCAACGAGCAAGAAATCAAAGAGCTCAATTTGACCTTGATGGCCAATTACCTTTCGGTCAATGGCAAAGAGGGCTCGACTTTAAATCGCAGCAACACCAAAGTCTATAAACCGAAGATCCTTCTTTCCAAAGACGATGAGAATTTCATCTACGGACCTTTATTGTCTGGACCAATCGAATTCACCCGCGTTGACCCAGGGTATCGCGAATATCTAAAATCCCGCGTCAACGAGAATCTCCCCCATCACCCAACCAAAGAAGAAAAAGCTTTCTATGCCGACGAATATCAGCTGAAAAAAGACGTCAAGGTTTGGGAAAAAGAAACCGATGCCTTGATCAAACGCAAAGAAAAAGAAGCCGCCAAATTCGAGAAACAGGTCGAGAAGATCCTTGCCGAAAGAGAAGAAGCGAGGAAACGCTGGGCCGCCCTTGAAGCCGAGGCGATTGCCAAAGAAGAAGAGACCCTTCTTAATGCCTTGCGCCGCAACATCATCGATTCGGCTCAAAATGAGCAGTGGGAACTTCCTCCTGAAGAAGAACCCGTCATCGAGGAACCTTTGCCTGTTGAAGAAGAGACTTCCATCGCGGAAGAACCTTTGCCAGTGGAAGAAGCCCCGGTTGAAGAATCTGAACCCGTTGCCGAAGAGCCTGCTCCTGTCGAAGAACCCGTAGAAGAGGCACAGCCTGTTATCGAAGAACCCGTCAACGAAGAACCGTTGCCGGTTGAAGAAGAAATTAAACCTGAGGAACCCTTGCCTAGCGAGGAAGCCCCAGTGGAAGAAGAAGCAGCTCCTGTTGAAGAAGTTCCGGCAGAAGAAGTTGCTTCTGCCCCCGAAGAGAATGCGGTTGAGGAAGAATTTGTACCTGACCCAGACCCCGTGGTTGAAGAACCTGCTGCCGAGCCAGTCCAAGAGCCAGTTACTGAAGAAGCTCCAGTCGCAGAGCCGGTTTTAGCTGAGTCTGCGAAAAAGGCTAAGCCAAAGAAAAAGCCGGCTAAGAAGAAGGCCCCGGTTAAAAAGAAAGTTGCTCCTGTTAAAGAAGAGCCTGCGCCAGAACCAGTGCCCGAGCCCGTTCCTGAGCCTGCACCTGAGCCCGTGGAAGAAACCCCGGTTGAAGAACCCAAAAAAGAAGAAGTCAAGAAGCCGGTTAAGCCGAAGAAAAAACCTGCTAAGCAGAAGCCGGCTCGTGCCAAAAAGGCCAAACCGGTAGAAGAAAAGCCTTTGGAAGAGAAACCTGCAGAGCCAGAGATCACTCCTGAACCCGAACCCGTGGTTGAGGAGCCTTTGCCTGTTGAACCAGTCCAAGAGCCAGTCGTGGAAGAAACCCCAGTAGAAGAGCCGGTCCAAGAACCCGTTAAAGAAGAAAAGAAGCCTGAAACGAAAGTTCCGGCCAAGAAGAAACCTGCGAAGAAGGCTCCTTTGAAGCTTATTCCTCCTGCAAAAGGAAAGAAAAACGCTCCCAAGAAAAAGAAACCAGCACCTGCAAAGAAGCCGGCGGAAAAACCGAAACGCGAAGTGATCCCGGGAACCTTCCTCGTCAAGACGCCTTGGGGCTATTACGTTTCGCCTAAGAAATTTAGTCCCAATAAAGCTGACGCGAAGATTTTCCATGACTTCAACGAAGCCCACGACATTAAGA
>CAMOEH010000131.1 GCA_946612055.1 uncultured Bacillota bacterium
CCTAACAGGAACGCGAATGGAATAATCGCCCTCAGCAATGGAGGTCGTTGCTTTCGATAAGCGAGAAAGGCGCAAGAAATCGCCGCGACTTAAGAAATAAACGCCCACGCCTAAGATCAACGTAGCGGATAAGCCGATGATCAAAGCGATCAAACGCCCTTGCCTAACGGCCGAATCGACATCGTTATGGTTGATATAAGTAACGTAAGTCCAACCCGTTCTTTCGACTTTCGAGGCATAAGTCGTATAACGCCGATACGAGACGATTTCGGTTTTGACATCGGTTCCTTTTTTCTTGATTTCCTCATCGATAGGAGTCTCTCCGCAGGAAAGATTTAAAACGTAGTTTCCGTTTTCATCGATAAGATACATGCCTTCGTTGCTATAGGCGGTGTCGGTAAGGCAAGCGAGGAATCGATCACGACGGAAAGCATATTCCACGTACCCCACAACTTGCATGTCATAATTATCTTCGACCCCGAAATTAATGATGGCTTTCCAGGCATAAAGATTCATCACGCCATCGTTGTTAACAAAGAACCATAAAGGCGTGCCGGAATGGGCTTTGATGGCGGCATATCTTTCTTCGGTGTAATTGTCATTATCGGCAATTGGGAGAAGTCGATCCCAAATGTTCGTTTGAACAAAAGGAGAATACATGGTGACGGAATCGATATCGGCATCGGAATAAAGGAGATAATCCATCGCGCCGATGATCGAATTGCCTCCGCCACTACCATCAGCTCCCGACATCGCTTCGGATAATTTTTTTATGGATTTAGGATCATCCGCGGTCAGAATCGAATTGGCGAATTGGTCGTTATAGCCAATCTGATTGGAAAGCAAACGCATGGAGGTCGAAGTCGTGGCTAAGGAATTATCTAATGCCGCATAGGCGTTCTTAGAAACGCTAGATAAGGTATTTTGGGCTAATTCGAAAGCCGAAGTTTGGAAGGAACTGGACAAGAAAATGCCTAAGGTCGCTGCCAACAAAACAATGGCAGCGGCAGAAATGATGGTTAATTTCCAACGAATTGTAAATCGCTTCGACTTCGATTGTTTCATTCCGGATTATTGTAGCAAATGCTGCAAGCAAATGAATACGGTTTCATTTCCTTAAAAAACGAGTGCGCGTTCTCGGGCCTGTGTTAGAATAAAGAACATGAAAAAAGCTTCGGCTCCCTTTTTGTTTATTGCGCCCGCCCTCCTTCTATCGTGCGCTCAAAATGCCGAAGGCTCGACGACAATCTCTCCTTCTGAAAGCGGAGAAGAAGTTGAAAACAAACCCGTCCAAATTCAGTTTTTATGCATGGTCAATGACAACTATCGTCCGACCTTAGAATCAATCATCGATTCTTTCGAAGAGCAAAATCCGCATATCAATGTCGTGCTTGTCAATCCGAAAGGATCTGGCTCTTATGCCAACATCGAAAAGGTCGTTATTTCTGGCTTCTTTGAAGAAGATTATCCCGATATCGTCCAATGCTATCCCGATAACGCCATCAAATATATCGCCCAGGGCTATGCTATCGATGCCGATCGCTTCCTTAATGACCCCGAAGTCGGCCTTTCTGAAGAAGAAAGGAAGGATTATATTGGGACGTTCTTAGAAGAAGGGGCCAACTATCCCAATGCGGAAGGAACCTATTCCTTGCCTTTTTGCAAATCGACGGAGCTGATGTATTACAACGCTTCCAAATTGCTCGGGCTCGATCTTTCTTCCTATGACGCTTCGATCAATCAAGGCGAGCCTTTGGATGCCGCTTATTTGGATCAAATCACTTGGGAAGATCTTTTTGATCATCTTTGCCCGGCATTAGAAGCCTATAACAACGCCCAAGCGGAAGATGAAAAAATCTATGTCCAAACCGAAAACACGGGGATCGTGACCTATGATTCCGATGAAAATTTCTTCATTACCTTAGCCGAGCAATATGGCTATGGCTATACCTCCGTCGATGAAAACCATAAGGGCAAAATCGATTTCAACAACGATTCGATGAAAGGGATCGTCAAATGGCTCAACCAAGCTAAAAACAAGCATTATTTAAATACACGTTATGGCTATAAAACCTTCGTGTCTGGTTTATTCCAAAGAGGCGAAAGTTTGTTCACCATCTCTTCCAATGCTGGCCTTGCGTATAACTTCAATCGAGATGACCCCTTCGAGATTGGCGTAGCCCATATTCCTCATCCGGAAGGAAAAGACTACATGTCCATCAACCAAGGGCCGTCGGTTTGCCTTCTTGATCATAAAGACGATCATCGAGCCTTGGCTTCTTATCTTTTGTGGCGTCATCTCACCAATGCGGAGAATTCCTCCAAATGGGCCCTTGCCACGGGATATATGGGAATTCGTAGCAGTTCCTACCAAACTGAGGCTTATCAAGAAGCCATCGCCAATCGCAGCGACCTTCTTGCCCAAGCCACCTCCGACAATCTCCAACGCATCGCTGAAATCCAGGATTCCACTTTCAACACCGCCGTCTTCCGCGGCTCTAGCAACGTAAGAACCAATGTCGGTTTATTGCTTCGTGACTGCCTTAACAGCCAAGACATCGATAACGATATCGATGGCCTTTTCGATAAATATTATGGGGAATCGAATAAGTTTATTCGATAAAGGGTTATGGACAAAATTGGATTCGATAACGACAAATATTTGAAGATTCAAACCGAGCAGATTCACAAGCGTATTTCCAAATTCGGGGGAAAGCTTTATCTCGAATTCGGAGGAAAGCTATTTGATGATTATCATGCTTCCCGCGTTTTGCCAGGGTTCAAGCCCGATAGCAAATTGCAGATGCTTTTGGGAATGAAAGACGAAGCTGAAATCGTCATCGTCATCAATTCCAAAACGTTCGAAGAAGGCAAGACTCGTGGCGACTATGGGATCACTTATGACCAAGACGTGCTCCGTCTCATTGACGCTTTCC
>CAMOEH010000132.1 GCA_946612055.1 uncultured Bacillota bacterium
CATGGAGCATGCTGACTTTGTTCGGAAAGGCTTTTTTATAGGCTTCGTAGACTTTTCGAACCGAAGAAGCGGGGTCATCTTCCTCCCCTTCGATTTGAGGCGCGACGACATAGACGCGATGATTGGAAGCTAACGAATTCTTGATTTCTTTCGCGATTTCTTTGGAAGAAGGCAAAAGGATTGATGTCGTCACGTTCCTTTTATTAGAAGGGAATTCGCTTAAGGTCGAAACATCAAGATCCCCATAGATCGTCAAAGAAAGGGTCCTTGGAATTGGGGTAGCTGACATCAATAGCAAATCGGCATGCTCGCCTTTATTGGCAAGTCTCGTCCTTTGGTTTACGCCGAATTTATGCTGCTCATCGATGACGACGAGGCCCAAATCGGCATAATTGACGTTAGCAGAAAACAAAGCATGGGTTCCGACGATCATCTTCGCCTTGCCGCTAGCAATGGAAGCGATCGCTTCTTTCTTTTCCGCATAAGATAAGGAGCCGACAAGCAAGACGACTTCAACGCCATCGTCTTTGAAAAGGTTTTGGAGAGTCTCGAAATGCTGTTTTGCCAAAGCATCGGTTGGAGCCATGATCGCCGATTGCTCTCCTCGAAGGTAATTGGCATACATCAATAAGGCGGATACTAATGTCTTCCCCGTTCCGACATCCCCTTGCAAAAGGCGATACATAAGAGAAGGCGAATCCATGTCCTTAAGGCATTCTCCGATGACGTTAGCCTGGTCTTTGGTTAGATGATAAGGCAAGGAATGGATTTTCCTTTTTAGCAAATCGACAGGAATCTTTTTGATTTCGACCTTGTCGACGCTTTTGTTTTGCTCACGCACCAATTGGTTCTTTAATGAAAATAGCAATGCCTCTTCGTATTTTAAAACCCTTAAACCTTGACGCACGTCTTCTTGATTGGCTGGAAAATGGCATTTCTTCAAAGCCTCGTAACGGGAAAGAAAACGGTATTTGGCTTTGAAATAAGCGGGGACTTTGTCATAGATCTTCCCGTCTAATTCTTCTAATGATTTCTTCACCAAAGCCCGGAAATGATGTTCGGGATAATCCTTTGGCAAAGAATAGATGGGGACGATGGCATTCTCTTGAGCAATCCGTCCTTTCTTAAGGTTAAGCAAATTCAATTCGTGCTTCTTTTTATCTACCGATGCCTGCAAGGTGAATTCCCCTCCAGAAGAGAGCATCTTCCCTAAATAAGGACGGTTCCAGGCAATGACGTTATAAGGCTCGCCATATTCGTCTTCGAAAAGGAATTTGGTATTGGAAAGGTTGCGGAAGCGAAGCGTCTTCGCTACCCCGAGGACATGGCCATACAAAACGACCTTTTGCTTATCAACAAGGTGAGACAATTCCTCTTTGCTTGTATAAAGGAAGCTATCGTAACGACGAGGAAGATGATCAATCACTTGCCGCGCGTTGAAAATGCCCATTTCGCCTAAAAGGAAATTCAGTTTTTTCGATCCGGTCAATGGCATGGGTTAATTGTAACATCTACGTAAAAGAATGGGGTGCCCTTCCCTTAGACGAAAAAAAAGGCTAGATTAGTCTAGCCTAATGGATGAATAAGAGGTTATTCCGCGCCGACGAGGAAGCTATAAACGGGTTGATCGCCGCGTTGGAGAAGGACTTCCACATCTTCGCTATATTTCTCGCTTAATTCGCCTTGAAGCGATTCCATTTCTTCTTCGCTTACGTCATTGCCGCAATAAATCGTCACTAACGAAGTCGATTTACGGACCAAAGCATCCACCAAATCAAGCAATGCTTCTTTCTTATCGCGGACGCAAGAGACGATGTTTTTCGACCGCATAGCAAGATAGAAGCCTTTTGTCACGTGGACCCCGGCGATATCGGTATCTTTAATCGCATAAGTAACCGATCCCGAACGGATGCGCTTCAAGGCATCGTTCATATCCTTTTCCATCGAATCGGAGGCGAAATCGGGATTATACATCATCGCTGCCGCGAGTCCCTGGGGGATGGTTTTGGAAGGGATGACGATGACGTTCTTCCCTTCTTCGTTAAGCACTTCGGCTGCTTGGCTAGCCGCGAGGATGATATTGGAATTATTAGGCAAGATGAATAAATTATTGGCTTTGATGGCTTTCGCGGCTTCTAGGAAATCGGAGGTAGACGGGTTCATCGTCTGCCCGCCCGAGACGATGACATCGCTTCCGCATTCGAGGAACATCTCATCGATCCCTTTGCCTGAGCTAACCGCGATAAGGCCATATTCTTTTTCTTTCCCGCTATCGGGGGAAATCGTTAATCCGGCAGAGCCTTCTTTGATCTCTTCTTCTTTCTTCTCTTCGCGATGGCCTAGATCATATTCTGTGGCTTTATTGCCTTGCTCGATGTTATGGTGCTCTTCGGACATATTCTCGATCGTGATGGTCACGAATTCGCCGAATTGCTGGGCATAATTGAGCATGTTGCCAGGAGTAAGCGTATGGACATGGACTTTGACGATATCTTCATCGCGGACGATGACGACGGATTTGCCATGACGCTGCAAAAACATCGTGAAATTCTTTTCGATAAAAGGCTTTTTGGCTTCGCTAGAAGAGGCTAAGCGCAAAATGAATTGGGTGCAATAACCATACCCTTCCTCATCTTCAGTGAGTTTGGCTCCGGCATATAAAGGAACGGGAGCTTCCCCTTCTTTATCAAGTTCGCCAACGCGGTCGACAAAGCGCCCTTGAAGGACTTCGTTCATCCCTTCCAAAAGGCGGCATAATCCCGCTCCGCCGCTATCGACGACGCCCACCTCTTTTAATACGGGCAATAAATCAGGAGTATGGGCAAGAGAAAGCTGAGCCTGCTCTAACAAATAGGAGAAAGCATCTTCAATCGAAGTCGATGGTTTGACGTATTTTGCTAAGGCTTCCGAAGATTCCCGGATGACGGTGAGGATCGTCCCTTCTACCGGCTTCATGACGGCCTTATAAGCGACTTCTTTGGCTTTGGTGAAAGCGTCCGCAAGCGTCTTGGCATCGATTTTGGCTTTGCCTTCGATCCCTTGAGCAAAACCGCGGAAAATCTGAGAAGTGATGACGCCAGAATTGCCTCTAGCGCCCATCAATAAGCCGCGAGAGAAAGCATTCGCGATCTCGTTAATCGAGGCACCGCTAGATTTGTTTTGGATTTCTTTCATCCCCGAGGTGACCGTTAGGTTCATGTTCATGCCCGTATCCCCATCGGGAACAGGAAAAACATTGAGCTGATCGACTTCGGGATAATGGTTATAGAGGTTATTGGAACCAGAGATATACATGGCCTTCAGCAAGGCCGCATCGATATGTTTCATAGGGAAGAAGGATCCTTGATGTCCTGAATGAAAACGTTGACGCCTGCAAATTTGATGCCGAAGGTTTTTTCGAGTTCGTATTTGACTTTCTTCTGCACTTCGGAGGCGACTTCGGTGAGCTTGATGCCATAGGCGCAATAGACATAGATATCGACTTCATAGCCTTTTTTGCCTTTACGCGCATAGATCCCCTTGACGTAATCTTCGACTTTCAAAAGCTCGAAAACGCTCTCCCGAAGAGAAGAGCGGGAAGCCAAACCAACAACGCCATAACATTCCGAGGCGGCTTTGCCCGCGACGGAAGCAATCGCTTCGATAGAAATGTTTATCCCGCCATAGGGGGTAATTTGATCAATGCCCATAGATTTTTTCTTTGATTACGAGGCGAACGAGCATCTTCTATTAAAGAAGATCGTCTTCATTATCCTATAAAACGTAAAATAGTCAATCTCAGCAGACTAGCAGAAGATGAAATTATTCTTGAACAAAAAGCGCGTTATTCCCGTAGACGCGGTGACCGAAAACATCGCGAGTATAGGATCTTTTTTCAATGGGATCGTAATAAGTTTCCCCATAGGGATATTCCATGATTTTCGAGGAATTATCGTAATAAAAAGAATCGCGCAAAGCGCCGGTATTGAATGAGAGCAAATGCTCGTTTTCTTCGTCTTTGGTAAAGAAAGAAAGCTTGGGCATGGGAATATATCCCGTATGGCCGCTTACGTCTTCTAGATGATAGAAGGCTTTGGCGGTAATCCAATTATCATCTTCAGATCCTTCGCTTCGCCATTCCCATTCGCAGGAATAATCGCGACGAAGGACTATCCTAACGGCCGTCATATCTTCATAGACGTATTGACGGCTTTCCAAATCCAGATAAAAACGGCATTGGATGCCATCTCCTTCTGGCTCAATAAAAGAATCGCTTTCACTGCTAGGCGTAGCGTGCATACAGGAGGAAAGCAAGAAAATAGATGAGAGGATCAATATTTTCTTCATGGCCCTAGTCTAACAAAAAAACAAATATTGTATAGAAAAAGCGGCCTCTTTCGAGACCGCATAAATTAAGGAAATTATTCTTAATTTTCGTTGGAGGCAACTAAGCCGAAGATGCCGCCGAGGAGATAGAAGATGTCACCAATGACGCCAACGACGATCATGATGATGTGCCATTTCTTGACCTTAGGATCTTCAATAATGGCTTTCCTGGCTTTGGAAGCAAGGATGATAATCACAAGCTCGATGATGATATAGATGATGCCAACGACAAGCCAGGTAACGCCAGCAGCTTGGATAGCCTCAGGAGGAAATTGATCCGTAGCGACCTTCGTGGCCAAGGCGATGGCAAGAACACCAAGGACGAGGAGAAGTGCCGAGGAAACCAAGGCGATGATGTTGAAGATTTTTCCGATTAAATACATCGTAGACGATGCTTTTTTCATAAATTGCTCCTTTCGAAAAAAATCGTAGATAGTATGGCAAATTTAATCCGTGCGTTCAATAATTAAGGACGTAATAAGGCTTGGCTCCGCGAAGGGACAGATAAAAATGTTGTTATCCTCTTTGATCAATGACTTTGAGTCAAATCTTTGAGGAATATTACGTAATAATAACTATCTAAAAGCGTTTCTACCAAATTAAAGTTAACCTCATTGAAAGCTAATGGTGAGCATCAATATCCGCTCATCAAACCATATGAACCGCGTCTTCCGGGTTGTGTGCCTTTTAAACGCTCTGAGTTGCTGAAGCCTATAAACAGTGAATTACTTCTTTTCACTGAGATATTCCTCAACCAAATAATTTGACATTGCCGTCGCTTCCATTTCCAAACTTCGGTGGCTAAAATCTTTTTCACATTCAAAATACCATTGATAATAATAGGTCAGTAAGCCCGTCAAATCGTATAGCCTTCTTAACAAAGATTGGCTTTCATTAATTTGTTTAATTGGAAGATAGATACACGGATATCGTCGCGGCTTGTTTTTTCCAGGGAAAAAAACGCCGTAACAAAAGCCCTTTTTTTCTGAGCGATACCTGTCGTCGTTGGTTAGATGAACATAACATCGAATTGGAAAGAAATAATTTTTTCGAATAAAACGTAGATAAGCTCGAACACCTTCGACGATTTCCGCATCTGTGCCATTATGGACAACTACCCTTAACCCTCTTTTTTTGAATCGAGATAATAGGGTTTACAATCCAAATCAATCCAACTAGAAAAATCCTTCATCGTCTTCATCCTCATCAAGCCAACCAAACCGGCTGCCCAGCCAAATCCACCAAAGGTATTTTTTGTGATCAGTTCCGGGGGTATGGTGTTTCAACGGTTTTCTTCCATTGCGAAATTTACACTTATTCGTAAATTTGGAACGAGATTTATTATTCATCTCTCGTCCTTGTTTCTTCTGCCCAGGTCTTGCATTAACGTCCCATGGCTTTGCAAACATTATGTTTGGCCCAATGTTGAGCAATGGAAAGGAATAATATAGAGACGGCATTTGGCCGTTATTCCAGATATTATCAAGCCAGGAAAAATCCCATGTTGAAACCCAGGTTCCGAACGCATTAAGCCCGTCCCCAATGGCATCCGACAACATCCCAAAAGTGTTTGTCAAGAAATGCGTTTGCGGCTCAGTAGTTGCCACTAAAAATAGGCCTGCCACAGCAAATAGTATCATTAGGGCGCCAAGCGTTATCGCAATAGCTTCATGCCCCGACGGATCCGCGTAGTTTATCGGATCGTCGTAGCAATAGGCGTAGAGGTTGAGGGACAGGGGCTTCTGCGGGTCCCCATAGCGGTCGTCGGGGGTCAGGAACCTCCCGATGCGCGGGTCGTAG
>CAMOEH010000133.1 GCA_946612055.1 uncultured Bacillota bacterium
AAAGCCATAACGCGTCGTATCTTGGGAAATCAAAGAGATTTCTTTCACACCCCTATCCTTAAGGATTTTCGCTTCCTCGAGGATCTCTTCCATCGGCCTAGAGACGAATTTGCCTCGGATAGCCGGAATCGCGCAGAAAGCGCAATGGTTGTTGCAGCCTTCCGAAATCCTTAGATATGCCGAATAGGGCGAAGTCGAAATCACGCGCCTTAAAGGATTGAATTCATAAAGCGAATCTTTTCCTAGAAGCTCCCCCAATTTATGATGGAGCTCAGCATAAGAAGAAATCGGGATAATCAAATCCGCTTCAGGGAGTTCTTTGGTTAATTCTTTTTGGTAACGCTCGGCCAAACACCCGACAACGACGAGCTTTTTTCCATAGCTTGCCATTTCAAGTATCGTATCGATGGATTCTTGTTTGGCAGAAGAGATGAAGGCGCAGGTATTGACGATGATCAAGTCGGCTTTGGAAGGATCATTGGTAAAAGAGAAATCTGCTTCTGGGAACATCCCCAAGATCATCTCCGAATCGATGAGGTTTTTCGCGCACCCTAACGAGACGATGCCAATGCATTTTTTCATCGCTTGCTCTCCTTGATCATTCGTTTTAGCCAATCCTTCTTCTTTTTTAATCCGGCAAGGCTAGATAGACGATATCCCCAATTGCCTTTAGGCGAGCCAGGGACATTAATTCGCCTTTCTTCATCGAGAATATCGATGCTAGTCAATATCGCAATCCTGGCTTTCTTTTGCAAGCAATATGCAATAAGACGCTCGGTGGCTTTGCCTTCATTTATTCCAAGTTTGCCAAGCCGATAGATACATTCCCCCTGCTTTTCTATCGGCAAAGAATAAAACCACGATTTGCTTGCTTCGTTATCATGGGTCATCAAATAAGCGACCTCATTTTCTTTATTCCAAGCAGGGAAATGGAGCTTTTCGGCTTCAAAGAAAGTAAATTGGATGACATCCATCCCAGGGAAATTATAGGCATCGCGAAGTTCCAATACTTCGGGACGTAATTCACCTAAATCTTCCGCGATGATGCGCGATTGATAGGAGGAATGCTTAGCAAACATCAAATCGAAGAATTCTTTGCCTACCCCCAATTTCCATTCGCCGTCTTTGGCCTTTTTTCCCGCGGGGATCGCCCAATAGGTATCGAAAGCGCGGAAATGATCGATGCGAAGGTAATCATAACGCGATAATGCCGATTCAATCCTTCTTTTTAAGAAAGAGAATCCATTTTTCCTCATGGCCTCATAATCGTAGATCGGATTACCCCAATTTTGGCCTTCGGGAGAGAAATAATCCGGTGGCACGCCTGCGATGAAAGTCGGCTTCCCCTCTTGGAGGAGGAATTCTTCTTCATGAAAGAAAGTTTCCGCGGAGATTACCCCAACATAAAAAGGAAGATCCCCAATGATTTCGATGCCCTTTTCTTTGGCATAGGAATGAAGTTCTTCGTATTGAATCGAGCATAGATATTGGCAAAATAAGGCAAACTGGACTTCTTCTTTTTCTTTCTTGTTCCAACTATTTTCGTCCATCATCTTCTTTTTCTTGGAACGATAATCCTGGCCATACAAGGAAAGAAAGCTCGATAAAATCGCGTATTCTTCGATTTCTTTGTTCTTTTTTGCAAAGGAAGTCACTTCTTCTAACGATTCGGTTTTCTTTTTGGAAAAAGCATAACGCAGGAAGTTTTCTTTAAATCTTCTTACCCGTTTGAATTCGACCTCTTTCCCAGAGAAATGGACGGTTTGTTTTATTTCTAAGCCGAGATATTCCCCCGCTTTCTTCAAATCGATATAAATCGGATCGAAGGCAAAAGAAGATAAGCTCATATAAGGCGAGTTTCCTTCTCCTAAGGGGTTTAAAGGAAGAATCTGCCAATAGGAAAAGCCGCTAGAAGAGAGGAAATCGATGAATCGATAAGCCTGCTCTCCAAAGCTTCCGATCCCTTCTTTGCCAGGAAGAGAAGATAAAGGTAGTAGTAACCCAGCCCCTTTTTTCATCGTCTATTCCTCCTCATCGATAAGCGTTGCTTCCAATACATCGTCGCTAAGTTAACTTCCCTACGCGACTTCGGGAAGCATAAGCAAAATAAGGTCGTCAAAGGATAAATAACCAAATACAAAGGAATGGCTTCCCAGATGACGGGCGTGAAATAAATGAGCCCTTGATATCGATAAGTCTGTAAATATGGGATCATGATGCGATAAAGCCATAACAAAGCGACGTCGCTTTTTGGATCTGGACCAAAAGCAAATCCTTCATTCCCCCATCCCGAATTGCGGTAAATCAAAGCCATCCAGCCTTCTTTGGTGCCCCATTGCGTCAAATGGCCATTGGCGTCGACGATGCCGATATATCCTTTATAGAAAAGATAGATTGCACTGACGGCATTTAATGCCGATGCTGCCATAAATAATAACGGCAAAGCATAGGCTCTTTTATAAGAGAGAACATGGATCCCGCTATTTAGCATCAAAATCGAAGCCACCATTAATAAGAAATGAGAAAGTAGATATCGGCTTCCTTCTAAAAAACCATCTAAGGTTCCAAAATCAAAATGCGAGGTCGAATCTCCAGCCCGAAATGCCAAAGCAAGCAATCCTGAAACAAAGCCGATGATACAAAGATAATCGCGTCCGATTTTCCATTTGCTTAGGTATAAAAAAGGAGAAGCGATCATCAATACGGCACACAAATTAACGGGGAATATCTTCGCCAAGCTTTTGGGGAAAATATCCATATTGGCCGGGAAAGTTAGCTTCAAGAAATGAAGCAAGAAATTGAAGGCATAAATCCCAAAAATCAGCCAATAGACGGTCTTTTGTTTCAATTTGGAGGCAAGGAAAGCCACGCCAATTAAAATGCCAATGAAAAGCGCAATCGTAACGAAATAGGGCCACGAATACCAAGTGAAGACGAAATAAGAATTCATCTTAATCGGGCTGGCCCTCCCTGAAGCAAGACGACAGGACGAACGTTCTCTTTGCCATAGTAAGAAGACATCTTCGCGATGAAACTCTCCTTCGCATCAAAAGGAAGGAAAGCAAGGATACTACCAGCAAATCCGCCACCATGGATACGGACCGCCCCGCCATTTAATAAAGGCAATGCGGCATCGATCCCTTGTTGAGGCGAACCTTCATATTGTCCCGGAGGCATCGTATTTGCTAATAAGGCATAGCTTGATAGCTGCGATTCATTCACGCAACGTAAGAAAGTGGAAACATCATGATGAAGAAGCGCTTCGTAAGCCCGTTTTACCCGTTGGTTCTCATCGAAGAAATGATGGGCGCGCATTTTCGCTCTCTCGCTAACAAATGGGGTCGGAGCGTTGATCTTTTGGTTGAATTCTTCTTCGCCAACTTCACGCAATACTTCTTTGCCAAAGATAGCAGAGGCAACTTTCTTCATATCGGCAGGAATGCTTGCATATAAAGGAGTCAAATCAGCATGGCTTCCACCCGTATTGACCAAAACAATGGATAAAGGCAAATCGAATTCCGTTTTCTCGACAATCGGATTCTCCGTGTCGGCGAAATCGACGAAGCTGACGCCACCAAAGCTCGCGCCAATTTGGTCCAATAGTCCCGATGGCTTGCCGAAATAGACGTTTTCCGCGTATTTGCCAATTTTGGCCATTTCCAACGGAGAAAGGCTATCTTGGTTATATAAATCGGAGACGATTTTGGCGATCAAGGCTTCATAGCAAGCGCTAGAAGATACGCCTGCTCCCGGGAAGATATCCGAAGTCATCGCCGCAACAAATCCTCCGATCAAGAAGCCTTTTTCTTTCATCCGGTAGAGAATGCCTTTGGTGATGGCAATCGAGGTGCCAACTTCTTCCTTACTTGGCGTTAAATCATCGATGCCGAATTTGACAAGTCGATAGCCTTCGGAGACGATTTCGACGATGTTATCGTCATTTTTCCTTGCTAAGCAAGTGATTCCCATATCGACCCCGCCAACTAGGCAAAGGCCATGGTTATGGTCGGTATGATTGCCAAGAAGCTCGATGCGGCCATGAGAGAAATAAAGATGGCTTCCCTTGGCCCCGCCGAAATTCTTTTCAAACAATGCGGTCGTTTCTTTTTCTTTGATCATAGGTCGCATTCCTCCAAAAATCTTCTTAAGCCAGCTTGTCCTTTCTCGTCGTCTTTAAAGACGGCAACATTACGGAGAATGTCTTGGCAAACTTCGTTCATATAAGCTCTGCTATCCATCTTTCTTTCCTTCATGATGTCATACATCCTTTGGAAGGAAGATAGATCTGGATGCTCTTCCACCGCTTTTTCAAAAGGAATGCCATTAGAGACGATTTCTTCCATCAATTTGCCTTGTCTAGCAAGTCGAGCAGGCAAAATGAAGCGTCCAGCGGCTTCAATTAGGCCGATGCCTTCGCTTTTGATGTGGGCGTATTCGGGGTGGGCGTGAAAAATGCCAGTTGGATAAGTCTCATCGCAACGGTTGTTACGCAAAATCATATAAAGCTCATAGGTATCGCCATCTTTCCTTGCGATGTTGGTAACGGTCGCGTGAAGACCATCTTTATCGACGGCGATGATCTGGTTTTCTACATCATCATATTTCCGCCAGCAAAGGGTGATTTTTTCGCAGGCATCGAGGATTTCTTCTCTTTTCTTCCCTTTTAGACAGATGACGGTGTCATAGAAAGAGAGGACCGCGATTTCGGTATCGGGATAATGCTTGTTCTCAAAGATATATTTGGGCTTTGCTTTGATGACGGGAAGAAGATGCTCTCCGCCTTGGAAATGTTCGTGGTTAAGGATAGATCCACCGACAATAGGAAGATCGGAATTGCTGCCCATGAAATAATGAGGGAAGAGATCGACGAAATCGAAAAGCTTGCTGACGATGCGCCTAGAGACTTCCATCGGGACATGCTTTTCATAGAAAAGGATGCAATGTTCCTTGTAATAGCCATAAGGCGAGAATTGGAGATACCACCGCTCCCCGCCTAAATCTAGCGGAATGATGCGGATATTTCCTCTCGCAGCTTTGCTTGGAGATCCTTCGTAGCCTTCGTTTTCTTTGCAAAGGACGCAAGAAGGATAACCAGAGGCAGTCGCATGAACGAGTTTAGCGATATCTTTGTTGCTTTTCTCGGGCTTAGAAAGGTTGATCGACATCTCTAAATCGGGGCCATTATCAAAATGGGCATCCCAAACGATGTTACGGTCAACTTTCGTCTTCGCGACGTAATCGTTTTTAACGGATAAATCATAGAGATAATCGGTCGCTTCTTTCGGGGAAATCTCATAAAGAGAGAAGAAGGTATCTCTAACTTTGGAAGGCAATGGGGAAAGAAGGCCGAAAACATAAGTCATCCTTCTTCTTGCATCCCCTTCTTCCATCCCAGATTCTTTTAAAATCGAGACGGCTTCTTCGATTAGGACATCAGGAACTTCCATCTTGGCGATTTCCTTTTCATCGATCTCGCCTTGATAAGGTTCTTTAACACCAAATTCGCGGAAAAGGAGGTTACGAAGATAGATTTCATCGTCTTCTTGAAGATAAAGGTGGGCTTTCGCGTAGCTAAGCCAAGATTCGATTTGTTTTTCTAACATCTTATTTCTCCTTTTTCGAGAATGCGAAGGTGGTCTTTTGGAAGAAGCTTTCTCCCTTATCGACCATCATATGCTCGATTCCTAATGGGGCTTTCACCGGTTCTAAGGTCAAAGCACAATAACGGCTTTCTTCTTTGCCGAAAGTGCACAATTTGTGTCTCTGGGGGAAATTGACCGTATAGATTTGCACCGCTTCGGCACTGGTAACGTAATGAAGGCGATAAGAAGCATTCTCAACGACCAGTTGATGGCTTCCTTCTTCTAATCCATCGAAAACAAAGCCATGGTCATACCCTCCTAATGCCCCATCGGCATAGAAAGCGATGTGATCACCGATTTTATGTTTCTTCTTGAAGGAATTGTGTTCATCGACTTCCACAAGGCCATCAACGATGAGTTTGTCATCATAATGGGCGATTTTTGAAGCTGGGATTTCCATTTCGTAGTCGAGGATATCTTCGTCCCCTCCAAGATTGAAATAGACGTGGTTAGTTAGATTAAGAGGAACTTTATGGTCGGGCGTTGCTTTAATGACCATATCGAAGGAGGCTTGCTTTTCCTTTAAGGAATAAGCAACTTCAACATCAACGTTTCCAGGGAAAGCTTCGTCCGCCTCTTGCCGATAAATAAAGGTAACGACGGTTTCTTCTATATTTTCTTCTAAAGAAGAAATCTTGAAAAGCCGATGGGCATAATTTAAGGAATCGCTATGGAGAGTATTACCGTTTTTTGCAACGGGGAAGCGATATTGCTTGCCATCGATTTCGTAGATCCCTTTCTCCACTCTTCCAGCCACTGGGCCAATGGTCTTGCCATAGAAATTGCCAGCATCAGAAATATATTCTTCCTTATGCAAGGGAGCGTGGGTCATGCTCTTGCCATCATAGATAATGGAGGCGATCCCAGCACCAACGCTAGATAAAGTCAAAACGAGCCCGGCTTCATTGCTTAATTCAAGGAATTCGAATCCTTTTTCTTGATAACGCCTGATTTTCATATTCTTTTCCTCCAGGTCGATTTTTATAGGAATGGGGCGATGATTTTTAAGATTCCCCAGTAACTACGATTCCTTCGATGCCAACGTTCCCAGCGCGGCAAATCGATTTCATCGGAGACGGCGAAGGTTTCATCAAAATCGCGACGAACCTCCAATAAGGCAGGATTGTTCGCGATCAGCGTCCCATTTTCTAAGTGGAGGAAAAGAGAACGGTAATCGAAATTGACCGTGCCAACGGAAGCAAGTTTCGAATCGACGAGGACCGTTTTCTCATGGACGAATCCTGGCGTATATTCGAAGATGCGCACCCCCGCTTTTAGAAGAAGCTCGTAATTGGCTCTCGTCAAATTGAAAACGGCTTTCTTATCAGGGATTTTTGGGGTGATGATGCGGACATCGACGCCGCTTTTGGCTGCCGTTGCCAAAGCGTTAGTCACTTCCGAATCCAAAATCAAATATGGGGTCGTGATATATAAGGTCTTCGTCGCAGAAGCGATCAAATGGAGATAAACCTTTTCTCCGATAGCTTCAGCATCAAAAGGCAGGCAGTTATAAGGCTGGATGAAGCCGTGGGTAGGAATAGGATCGGTGATCTCGCCATAGAAATGATTCCAGGCATAATAGGCTTTATCGACTTCTTCGTCCCTCTCGAATTGAGAAACCCAGTTAGAAAGGAACATCATCGTATAGCCATAGACGGCTTTGCCCTCGACGAGGATAGCGTTATCTTTCCAATGGCCGAAACG
>CAMOEH010000134.1 GCA_946612055.1 uncultured Bacillota bacterium
CGGACAATTCGTATTCGAGACGGTCTTGGTATTCTTTGCTATACCCAGGGACTTTCTTAGCCAAACCTTCATAAGCCAGTTGGCGAAGATATTCGCTGGAGCTGATGCCTTTGGGATTAGGATAAACAAGCAATCCGCCACGCTTTTTGGCGAATTCAAAATCTAAGCAAGAAGAAGCGATCGTCTGTGTGGAATAGATCTCTTCTAACGAATAATAGGAAGCGATCTCTTCTTCGCTAAGGAAATAATCGTCTCCTTTGGCTTGTTTCTCATCTAATCTTTCATCGTTAGCGATAGCTTCGACGATTTTCAACGTGATCGCGTCTTCTTTTTTCTCGTAGAGGATGTGGGGGAAAGCAACCGTATCGTAAGGGTATTTCTCCACGAATTCCCTTAAGAAAGAGATGTATTTGCTCTCTTTTGGCAAATAGGGGATCCCAAGATAAAAGGATTCGAAATCGGCCGAGAAATCTAAAAGATAAGGCGGGATTTCTTCGGGATGATCTTCGTATCGATAACGGATACGGCTATGCGAAGCATCCAAGATAGCGATGAGGCCATGGCTATGGGAATGGAGGAGATCGAGAGTGATTTTTTTCTCTGACGCCGCCAATAGAAGCATGAGCAAATTACGGTATCCTTCTTCGTTTTTGACAAACAAGGACAATAAATTCCCATCGACTTCGATATCCGCTCCAAAAACTGGCTTCAAGCCTAGATTCAAGCATAGGTGATAGAATTCTGGCGCCCCCGAAAAGGTCTCGTAATCGGATAATCCCAAAAGAGTGATTCCTCTTTTTTTCGCGGCTAATAGATATCGCGATAAAGAAAACCCGCTTCGCAAGAAGGAATAGCCAGAATAGACATGCAAAGGAACAAAAGCCATGCGAGGATATTATAGCCTAATTCTCTCTAATAGAGAGTATCATAGATAACATGAAGCGAAAGAAGAAAGCTCTCATCATTTCTCTCTCCATTATCGGAGGAATTGCTTTGACTTATGTTGGCGGTGGAATTGCCGCGGGAGCGATCGTTACTCACGCCTTATTTTCTAAGCGTGCCTCGCTAGAAGGGGATGAGAAATCTCGTCTCCTTTATGCTTGCGAATATAGCCGAAGCGATTTCCCCAATCTATCTTCTAGAACCGATATCGATATCCCTTCTAATGGGCATCATCTTAAAGGGCATCTTTATGAGCAATTATCCCCCAAAGGGCTATTCATCACCGCCCATGGCTTGACCTCGCTTTCGGATGGTCCTGATGCCCAATACCAGAATTATTTATATGAACTTGGCTATAACGTCTTGTCACTAGATCTAACCGGAAGCGGGGAAAGCGAAGGAGATGGATATGGCAGTATGCAACAAAGTAAATATGATGTGCAATCCGCCATTGAATATGTCCGTTCTTCTTCAACGCTATCTTCGTTAGATTTGTATTTATGCGGCCATTCTTGGGGCGCTTATGGAGTGGTCTCTTCCTTAGAGAAAGTCAAAGATATCAAAGGGGTCATTGCCTTTGCTGGATATAACCTTCCTAACGAATTGATGAAGGAATCCGCTTCTGAATATATGGGTGATTTCTTCGTGAAGATGACGGGCTGGACTTTCGATATCTCGATGCGGATGTCTTATGGAAAAGAAGCTTTCTATCCGGCTTTCGATGCCATCAAAAATTCCCCAAATACGAATTTCCTCCTAATCCATGGGGAGGAAGATGAAACCGTTCCTTTATCGATCTCAATTGCTAAAGCGGCAGAGAAAGAAAATAACGTCAAGACCCTTTACCGGGAAAACGTCGGGCATGGAAACATCTGGAAAAGCTTAGAAGCGATCGCTTATGAAAAGGAAAACGTCCTTCCTGCCTATCAAGAATTAATAAAGAAATATAAGAGAGAAGGCAATATCCCCGAAGAGGAAAAAGAAGCCTTTTTATCGAATATCGATAGAGCAAAGAATTCTTCAATGTCTGCCGATGTGAAGCTGGAAATTTTGAATTTCTTAAATCGCTCGATTTGAACTCGCTTATTAAATTGATTAACGACGGGGCATTATCTTCAAATGATAAGGTAATAGCTCAATCTTTGATCGACGACTTGAAGCGTGAGGCAGGGTTCTTTCCCAACCGTTAAAGCGGAAGGACTTTCTTGCTTAAAAATTTTGTCAGGTTCTGTCAGTTTCTGTCAGGTTTGTTAGTATTTGTTATTATTTGTTATTATTTGTTAGTATTTGTTATTATTGCCAAAAAGTGCACTTGTTATCGAAACTTTTCCTTTTTGGAATTGCTATATTTCCCGTTTCACAAAAGAAAAACCGTCACATTTTTTCGCGTGACGGTTGTTCTAATTTCTTTAGGCGAATAAGGCGTCGAGGTCATTGATGAAGGCATCAAGCTCGGAAAGATCTTTGATCTTCGCTCCCGAAGCCTGGGCATGTCCGCCCCCTCCCCATTTAGCAGCAATGCCAGAGATATCTTTTTCTTTCGAACGGATTGAGATCCTCCAGCAATAATCTTTGGGATTAGGATCTTCGGTGATTGAGCACCAAACATTGATCCCTTTGATGTTAGAGAAGAGGTTGACGTTTTCTTTCCCTAGCTCTGGCGTGATATGAAGCTCTTTTTGAACTTCATCGGATAAGGTGTAATAAGCCACCCCATGAGGAGAAAGGGAGAAATGAGACAAGACATAGGCTTGGTTATGAAGCGAATCGATGGTCTTCTCATACATCGATAGATAAAGCTTCCTCATATCAAATCCCGTCTTTAATAACGCCATCGCGACCGCGAAGGTATGCTCGGAAGTCGAAGAATAGAGGAAACGTCCGGAATCCCCGACGATCCCAATATAAAGATAATGGGCCGCTTCAGCGGATAATTTCGTTTTGGGGAAAGCAAGCAATAAGGACGCCACAAGCTCGCTAGCAGAAGCCGCATCTAAATCCAACAAGGTTAATCCAGGAGCGATTTCGCTTTTGCAGGGGTGGTGGTCGATTTTGATCGTTTTCTTAGCATGAGCAAAGCGCGGATCAGCAATGCGCTCGGGATCGCCAACATCGAGGACGATGGCTAAGAAATCCCCGCCAGTAAAGAATTCATTCGGCAATGATTCCATCTCCGGGAATAGCCTTCCCGTAAAAGAAGGATGGCTATCGCCAACGTAATGCACCTCTTTCTCGGGGAAATTCTCTTTCAAGAAGGTGACTAAGCCCATCTGCGAGCCAAAAGCATCGAAGTCGGGCTTGATGTGGCGGAAAACGACGATCTTTTTGGCTTCTTTAATGGCCTTGATGATCGATAGATACGTCTTCTTCCTCTTTTTATAATAAGAGGATAAAGCGTCTTCTTTATTCCAAAGTCCCATCGACGATCCTCCGATAGCAATCCCTGGCGATCATGATTTCCTCGTCCGTCGGGATGACGACGACTTTGGTTTTGCTGCCCTCTAAGGATAAAACGGTCTCGCTGCCTCGAGGCATGCTCTTATTGAGTTCATAATCGATCTTTAAGCCAAGAGCTTCTTCGACATTATGTAAGATCTTTTCGCGGAAATAAGAAGAATTCTCGCCAATGCCAGCGGAGAAGATCATCAAATCGATGCGACCGAGGCGGACATAATATTGTCCGATGAAATCAGCGATTCTTCTTGCGAATAGATCGCCAGCGATCTCGGCTTGCTTATTGCCTTTTAATGCCGCTTCCTCGATATCGCGGGTATCGCCGCTAGAGATGCCGCCAACCCCATATAATCCGCTCTTCTTATTGAAGATATCGTAAAGTTCGTGGACATCTTTGCCAGTGCAAGTGGATAGATAATCCATCACCGAAGGATCCATATCCCCGGTGCGGGTTCCCATCATCACGCCTCCTAATGGGGTAAGTCCCATCGTTGTCGCGATGCATTTGCCATCTTCAATCGCGCATAAGGAGGAACCGGATCCAATATGGCAAGAAAGGATCTTCGTCCCTTCTTTTTTGCCACCGAAATAATGCTTGATGGCCGTATCGGCAAGGTAATTATGACTTGTTCCATGGGCCCCATAACGGCGGCAATCGTATTTGACGCTCATCTCATAGGGGATGGGATAGAGGTAATCTTCTTCCTTCATGGTCTGATGGAAGGCCGTATCAAAGACAGCAATCGCAGGGACATCAGGAAGCGCTTCTTTGAAGGCTTTCCATCCGGTGAGATGGGCGGGAGCGTGAAGCGGATCAAGAGGAGTGAGGGATTCGATGATTTTGGCATTCTTGTCATCGAATTCGGCCGAGTGGGCGAAATATTTGCCGCCTTGGACGACGCGGTGCCCGACGCATTTGATCTCGTCTAAGGAAGAGACGATGCCATATTTGGTAAGGGCTTCTAAAACCAAAGAAACCGCGACGGCGTGATTAGGGACGGCGACTTCCTCTTTGATTTTCTTGCCATCGTAATTGATACCGAAGATGCCCATCGGCAACCCGATTTTCTCGACGTTGCCTGAGCATAATGCTTTTTCTTCCGGCATCTCATAGAGCTTGTATTTCAGGGAAGAACTTCCCGCATTGACGGCCATGACTTTGTACATAAATTTGTTTCCTTTATTCGTATCAGCAAGAGTATACCATCATCCGCGTCCGATGCCATCAATTTGGAAGGTCTTTCCTAAAGAAAACGGACAACATCACGTTCTTATGTACTTGAATACGTACCAGATATTTTGTATTCTTTCATTGGGGAGGAAGAACCATGTCCATTACCAATGCATCCGCTTTGCGGAAGAACCTATTCCATTCTTTAGAAACCGTCATCGAATATAACGACTCCATAACCGTAAACACGAAAAAAGGGAATGCGGTGATCATTTCGGAAGAAGAA
>CAMOEH010000135.1 GCA_946612055.1 uncultured Bacillota bacterium
AGCGCCAAGGCGTACCATCAGGATTGGTTTTATCGTCCTCGACGGAAAAAAGATAAACCGGCTGTTCTTTTAAAAGCTTGGCTCCTTTTTCTTTGTCTTCGGTTAAAAACAAAGGAAGAGACATATTCGATTGGCCAACACAAAGAAAGACGTCACCAAAAAAATAGGGGCCGATCTTTTCGCCGTCGTTTGTCATCAGCCAATAGGAAACGAACGATCCTTTAACCGCGGGGAAAACGGCTTTGAAATCACCATTAGGAGAAACCTCCATCGATAAAGGGAGAATCTCCTCGCCCTTTTCATTAACAAAACGAAGAGAAAAGGAGGCGGAGACTCCGCCCCCTTTCACTTCAAAAGGCATCCCTTGTTGGAAAAGAGCATGAGGTTGGCAAAGGGGATGCAAAAACACGATGTACCTTTCGCGTTTAATTATTCATGTTTCTTACGGGAGAAAGCAATGATTCCGGCGCCAAGAAGAGCAACACCGCCAACGATCGCGCTGGCAACGATTGATCCACCGCATCCTTTATTCGTCTTGCCACCTTCCGAAGAAGACGGGGTAGGTGTCACGGAAGATTCTTCCGAGGAAGCAGATTCGGTAACAATCGAAACGGTGAAGCTAACTGTTCCGCCAGGAGTCGTTAAGACGAAATACCAACGGCCTTCGCCTAGCGTCGCTAGATAATCTTTGGAAATGGTTAAGGAAGTCCCGTCTAGTTCGTAATATTGGGGGAGGACGGCATTATTGGCCTGGCGGAGCTCAGAAATAACTTCGCCATGGGTATCGACCGTAACAACGAGATCTTCACCTTCGTTGACCGTATAGGTCGTGGTTTCCATCGTCGGCGCGGTAGCCGAAGATTCTCCGCCACCTTCTGGGGTATAGGGTTCTTCGTCTAAGTTTTCGAGATGGATGTTATCGAAATAACCTTCATCAATGCAGGAAATGATGGAGACAAATCCATAATTATTTGCTTTGGCTTTATCAATGTCGGCTTGGCCAAGAAGAGCATCGTTCACATAGAAAGCAAAGTGCGTGCCGATGGCTTCAATTTTCACATGGAGCCAAGTGTTGACGGCTCCTTCGAAATTCGGTTGGGCTTCATTCCAAGCCGTCGCCCCCTGATTGAAATCGTTGATTTCAAGGAAGGAGGAATCAACCGAGCGATACATCTGCGGTCCAAAGCTATCATCGCTCCAGCAACGGAGAACGGACATAACATTGGTTACCCCGTTATATCTTCCATCGACCGGTTTACGGTAGCTAAAGCCGGCCCAAGGCATTAATCCCCCGGTGTTTTTCTGATAGAAATCGTAAGTGAGGCGGAAATCCTTCACGTAAATGTCTTTCATGGTCAAATAGAAGAACGACTCACCAGATTCTCTGGTGTGGACATACAAACATTTGTTTGTCGAGTCGACCGGATCGGCAGCGATGTTCATTTTGTCGGGCGAACCAGCGCTAGCGTCGCCATCACCTAGGCCTTTGAAATAGGCGTTGGTCCATTTGGCTTCGATTTCATGAATATCCCCATCCACGGTATAGGAATTGAAATCCTCATCGAAATTGGGGGTTAGGTCTTCCTCTGCGTAAGCAGCGGAACCGGCATTAAGAGCAAGCGCGAAGGCGGCGCCAGCCCCTAAGCCAAGAGCAAGAACAGCAGGGATGATTTTCTTTTTCATAAATTCTCCTTTCCCTTATTAGTAATTGGTTAAATCCACCAAAGCGGAGGTTCCTGGCCTTAAAGACAGGGAGCAAGAGGAAATCCCCTTCTCCGCCATAATGGAATCAAATGAATAGATATCGGCGTCGACGTCAGCGGTGAAATTCAATGTCACCTCTGCTTCGTCGACCAAATTGTTGTTAAACACATAGAAAGCAGTCTTCCCCGCGTGATTAAAGATGCCGATGATAACGTCGCCATTAGAAGAGGCAGAAGCAAGCTCGCGCATCGAATCCACATAAGTTTGATTTTCCGGAAGAGGCGCGGCGTGATTTTCGCCTAAACGAACCAAACCAATGTTCGTGGATTTCATCAAAATATGATCAACGGAAGCGATGAAGCGATTTGCATTTTGGAAATAGGGGAAAAGGCTTGTTTTCTCGCCATTCGCGTCGATGAAATTGCCTCCCCAGCTTTGTTCTTCATAAGGGCATTGGTAGCAGAAATATTGGATGGCTTTGGCCCCGAAGACCAAATTCGCTCCGATTTGCCAATAAATGTCTTCTTCGGTTGGAATGCGGGCGCGGCTATAGTAAGAGCAAGCCTGAATGAATGGCCAGAAAGGAACGTGATATTCCTCAGCATAGGCTTTGGCATAGCCAATTTGTTCTAGATAATTCTCCGAAACATGGGGGAATTCATCTTTGGTTCCATAGAAGTCGAACGAGAACATTTGGGGTTGAACCGTCGACAAGAAGGAACGGACGTATTGGTCATAGGTGATCTCGGTGGAATTGCCGCTCATCTGTGTTCCACTTGCATACATCGGGAACGTGTTTACGAAATAGGCGTATTTGCTGTAAAAACGCCTCATCATCTTTCTAGCTACGCCTAACGAATCAAATCGGGCTTGCCCTGGTTCATCTGCAGCAAAGATGCCAGCAAAGCTTTCGTATTCGCGGAACCCATCGATGTGTTCCTTAAAAGCCGCTTCATCATCAGATAACGCTCCCAACGATTCGTCGCGAACGAAATAGGAAACGCCAGCTTGCTCAGCCAAGGAAAGGGCATCGAAAACATAAGGATCGTTGACTCCAATGCGTTCATATAAGCCATAAATGACATTGATTCCCGATTCTTTGACACGTTGATATTGCTCAAGGGTTTGGAAATTCTTTCCACCTTCTCTCCAAGGGGCACACCATGCCCCGATTGGCATCGTTTCCTTATCTTGGGTAGGCAAAGAATACGTATATAAAGCCACGTCCTCGTTAAGTGGCAATTTCGGCGTTCCTTGTTCGGTCGATTCTTCGGAAGAGGAGGAAGTCGTCGAAGGCAAACTTTCTTCTTCAGAGGTCGGGCTTTCGCTTTGGCTATTGTCACAACCCGAGACGCTTAAAGCGAGAAAGGGCAATAAATAAATGAAGCGCTTCATCCTTTGAGTCCTCCTGTAGTTACGTTGGTCATGATTTGTTTTTGGAAAACGATGAAAAGCGTGATGATCGGAATCATCGAGAAAAGCATCAAGGCAAACAAAGCCGGCCAGTTCGCGTCATATTCCATTTGGACGGAGAAAGCTTGTAGCCCTACGGCCAAGGTTGGATATCCTGGTGTATATAAATAAGGGGTGAAGTAATCGTTCCAGAACCCGATGAAATTCAAAATTCCTAATGGGACCATCGAAGGCAACGCCATCGGAACCATCACGCGGAAGAAGATGGAGAAATCGCTTGCCCCATCGATAAAGGCCGCTTCTGCATAAGACCAAGAAATCGATTTGAACGTTCCGTACAAAAGCAAGAATTGGAACCCAAATCCGCCGGAATATAGAAGCAGCAATACCAAAGGATTGTCGTATAGATAAAGATCGTTGACCAATTTGTAAGTAGCCGAGGTGGAACCAATCGTTGGAACAATCATGACCATGATGGCCAATAGATATAAGGCGCTTCGCCCAAAGAATTTATATTTGGCAACGACATAGGCGATACCCGAAGCAGAGAACAAAGATAAGAAGGTCCCGGCAACGGATAGCCATAAAGAACGAAGGGTGGCGACCAAAATGGTTGAACCTCTCATCTCTTTCGTCATCGCGGTTTTCAAATTGATCCACCCATTCCCAATGTTTTTCGGGAAAGCCCAAACGTTTTCATAGAATTCGGAATTCGTTTTGAAGACGTTAAGAAGCATCCAAACAAAAGGGAAAACCAAAGAGGCCGCATAAAGGAAAAGCACGACGAACATAATCACCTTTAAGGTAATAAGTTGTGGCGTATCTTTGACCGCTTTGGATTTCGCTTTTTTATTCATAAGTCGATAGAGGATTCCCCCCGAGAGGCCGTAATGACCTCCCGGGGTTAATTGTTAAAAGATGAGGTTAGTCGTTCTTCTTGCCGCGTTTGGCAGCGAGGATGGCGACACCAGCAATAGCAAGTCCGGAGACAATCGCGCTAGCCGCGATCGATCCGCCACAGCCTTTCTTGGCCGGTTTGGTTTCTTCGGAGGAAGAAGGAGTTTCGGTGGAAGGAACTTCGGAGGTGACAGGCTCTTCAGAAGAGGTCACGGGTTCTTCAGAGGTAGAAGGTTCTTCGCTAGAAGAGGGTTCTTCCGAGGAAGAGGGGATAGCTTTTTCTTGGACTTCGATCGTCACGGTTGCCGTTTCGGAATAATCTTCCGTATCGAAGGCGCGATAGGTGAACGTGCAGGTTCCCGCAGGAGCGTCTTCATTCGCAACGAAGGTATACGTGCCATCGTTTTGGAAGGTCAACGTGCCATATTCACTTGTTCCGTCTTCGACGACTTCATAAGTGAATTTATCATCCCATTCGTCTAAGTCCGTAGCCTGGACTTGTCCGGTGAGGGTTTCACCAGCTTCAACAGAACGGGAGATATCTTCGACAACAGGGGCGTTGTTTTCGCCTTCACCACCATCGAGGTTTACCAAGCTGATGTTTTTGATGAAGTAGTTGGAATGTGCCGTGCCGACGAAGGAGATGTAACCAGCGGTATCCATTCCTTTGTAGGTGATGATGTTGATTTCCGAACCACCATCGCGAGAGGCATTGACGGACACGGTTCCATCAACGGCTTTGATGTGGTAGGTATAAACGACGCCGATATTAGCAGCTGCCGTGGGTAAATATTCTGGTGTAAACCAGCCACGGGCCGTTGCCACGCTTCCAACATATCCGTCTTGGGTGATGAAACTATTCACGGTATCCGCGGTCATGTAGATACCTTCGGACGCCGTATAAGCGGTATCTAGGCTTTCGCGGCCAAAGCTGACGCCAAGCCAAGTAGAGGCCGGAATAATATGCTCTTCGTCATCATCGTTGAAGGCTTGTGAATAGGCATCGAAGGTCAAATCGAAGTTGACATAGCGATAACGGGTTTGTAGACGAGCCGTATCTTCGGCGGCGTGGAAATGGAGGGTTCCGTCTTCGACAGCGACGCTGCTTCCGCCGGTCGCATTAACGATCCAGTTATGATCGATGCCGTTAGACCAATCGGTTTGGAGGTCTCTTCCGGTTTCGACCACGCCACGATAATCGTAAGCGAGGAATTTGAGCAATTTGGCCGAAGCAGTTCCTTCGCCATAGAAGCCAATGCCGATTCGTCCTTCAGCGTTAGCAGAAGCCGTATCGAGAACGATGGCTTCATTAATGCCGACGATTTCACCCATAACGACAACTTCGTCTTCAACGCGAGCGATAACGATGCGCAAGGAGGCCGGGCTAGGCAGCTCGCCAACCGTCATCGTTCTAACTTCCTCGCCATCACGGACCATGACGAGTTCGTTGTTGTTAGAAGCATCTTTGCGGATGCCGACAAAGCCAGCTCCCAAAGCAGAAGTGGCGTCTTGGGCAACACCATAGGAAAGGCCGATTGCTTTCGTGCCAACTTCGGTGAAGTCCAAATCAACTTTTGCATCAAGAAGGGTCTTGGCACCTTCGCTCCAAACATAGGATTTCTTGGTGATAATGCCTTCGCCAGATGCCGCATCATCCAAAACAACGGCTTTGGTTCCGCCGAGTTGTTCAATGGACGCGGTTGCATAAGGCTGGGAGAGAGTCAAAACGCCATCATTGGCCGTTTCGAATTCGGTTTCTTTGACCCAGTTAACTTCTGCAAGATCGCTATCGGCAAGGCCAACTTTAAAGCTATCAATCGTCACTTCGCTAAGGCCGTTGCCTAAGAAGCCGACATTGCCGCTTGCGGGAATAGCATAGGTTCCTGCTTCCCATTCGGCGTATAACCCAAAAGTTGCACCGGAATCTTGAGACAAATAGATGCGGACGGATCCATCATCAAAGAAGACAAAGCGGACGCGAAGGGCAGCATTGTTTTGGCCGGTGAACCATTGCGCGGTTCCGTTGGGGAAGGTTTCGTTAGGGAAAGTGGGGGCAACGCCGCCGTTGATGTTTAAAATACTTTGGTGGAAATTCATGCCGATCATATTCGGCCAGGAATAACCATCGGTGAAGGCCAAGCAAAGCCAGCCAGCGTGTTGCGTCAATTGGTTATATTGGACGACAACCGCTTTGCCATCGCGGGCAATGGCATCGGTTTTGGCATAACCGTTGTTGAAATCGAAACCCGTCATTTTGAGAACGCCATTGCGTTCTACGAGACCGATTTTGTTGCTGGGGTCGATGAGGTCATATTTTTCGACTGAGACGCCAGTGGGAAATTCGTCGCTTTCCACCGAGTCGACAAAGGTAGCTGCGTCAGTCTCGACATAAGCATTGTTGACGGCAAGTCCTGCCGCAACGCCAATGCCGAGCAACGCGGCAGCTGACACGAGCAATAATTTACTCTTTTTCATATTTTCTCCTTTCATAAATTATTTTTAGGGCTTAGCCCCTGTGTCCTAAGTTAGTATTCGACGGTCGGGAATACTTTCTCCATTCCCCATTTGATGGTTTGAATGAGTGGGATGCCTACCAAAGAGAAGATCAACCCGGTCGCCGCGGCGTAATACCGTTGCGTAGCGCCTGCATTCACGTTAGTAACAATGAATAAGGCGATCGTGCCCGAAAGCCCGCCATAAGGTCCTCCACCCGTTAATAGCATCGGCTGAAGGAACAACGTGAAGATGACAGAAACGCCAGAGATGAAGAGGGTCGTAATCGTTCCCGAAATCATCGGAACGACAACTTGAACCAATTCGCGGAAGATACCAATGCCGTCGATTTTCCCAGCTTCGTAAATATCGGCCGGGATGCGGTTCATCGCTCCAGAAAGCAAGACGACGTCATATCCAATGCCTGCCCATAAGCAATAAATAAGGACCATAGGCATCGCGGTAGATTTGTCGCCAAAGAGGCCGTTTTCTAACGCCCTTCCACCAATGTGCAGCCATTTTAGAAGGCCAGTGAAAGGACCCCAGCTCGGGTTGAACATGAAGCAAAACGCCATCGTCAAAACAACAACGGAGATGATGTTCGGCAAGAAGAAGATGACGCGGAAAATAGAGGCACCCGGCAATTTCTTTTGCAGCACGTATGCCACGAAAATGGCAACGGGCAAAATAATGAAGTTATTGGAGAGGAAAAGATAAATCGAATTGAGGATGGAGTTGCGCAACGTCGGATCGGTGTTGCTGACAAGTTGTCTCCATACCCAACGGAAATTATCAAACCCAACGAAAGCTTGCTTACCCGTATTGAAATCTAGCTGTTGGAACGACATCACGACGGTGTCGATGTTGACGTAAAGCCAGAAGACGAGGAATTGGGCCAAAGGCCAAACGATGAGGGCAAGGATAAAAAGGTGGCGAGAAAGAGGCTGCCGTTTTTTCTTTTGATGAAGTTTTAAAGTTGCTGCCTCTGCCATAATCTTCCTTATTTGCTAAACGGGATGATAAAAGCGCCGTCACCAGGATTGAGCTTCAAAGTCAATTTTCCTTTGGAAAGTTGCTTAACTTCTTTTCCTTCTTGTTGATAAATCAAAGCATCAGAAGCGCCAGGGAGAGAAATCTCCACATCGTCGATGGCTTCTTTCTTCGGGTCAGAGAAATTGGTGAACAAATATGCATCCACGCCATCCTTGTTTTTGAAATGGCCGACGAGGGTGTTTTGGGTCGCGTTAATAGAAGCGATGCCATCAAGAGAGGTAACGGGGTGTTCAATCATGTCGAATTGTTTGACGACGTCGCGGACTTCCGATCCGACAACGGTCATCGTGTCTTCCCAGGTGAAATCCAAATAAGCTTCATCGATATTCATCAATTCGCGGTTCACTTTTTGGACGTGATAATAGATATCCGTCTTTTGGCCATCGACCGTGATCATAGATGGGGACCCTTGGGTAAATTCAAGAGGAGTCCAATAGCAGAAATATTGGATGGAACGAGAGCCATATGCCATCTGTGTCAACACTTGATGACGGATCTCAGCTTCGTTAGGAACGCGGGTATTCCCGTCGTAGCTCATCGCTTGGACGAAGGTATACATTGGGATGCCCGCTTCTTTGCATTTATAAGCAACGAGTTCCAAATTCCATAACACGTCTTCGGTCATTTTGTAATTTCCATAGCCATCGACCATCATCGTGTAATGGTCATAGGAAAGGAAATCGGGATTAACCGTAGAAATGTAGGAATCGATGTAATCTTCGTAATTGGATGTTCCAAGTTGGCTGGTGTTCGCGTAAGTCGGGAAGAGGTTGATATAGAACTCTTTGCCCGGGTATTCACGCTCAAAATAACGTTTCAGCCTTCCTAGCATCGGGAAAGAGGCGGCGCTGGGCTCATCTTGAATAAGCCAGCCAGCCAAGCCTTTTTCTCCATCATAAGAAGAGGTGGATGCATGCATTTCGCCCGGTTCTAATTCCATCGCTTCCGGATCAACGGAGACGTTAGGATCGCGGGCTAAATATTTGATGCCAGCCCTTTCGGCATATTGAGCGGCCAAAGCGGCTGCGCTGCGATTGCCGTTTTCGTATAACGAATAAATGACGTTGATCCCGCTTTCGGCAACGGTATCATAAGATTCCTGCGTGATGAAATTCGCATTGCCTTTACCAGCCCAATTGGCAGGCGGGGGCGCTACCCAAGCGCCAATGCGCATCACATTAGAGGCGGCTTTTGAGGAAAAGTCGGGTTCCCCTTTTGTGAATTCGTATTCTTGTTGATTTTGACAGCTCATGAGGCAAAGGCTTCCTAACACACAAGCCCCAAATAACGGGCTTAATTTGGTCGCACTCATCAGAATCCTCCCGTATTAGCCATACGCTGGAACTCCGCCCAGTTGCTATTGACGTAGTTGTAGCAAGTGTTCATGACGGTTTCAGGCGAATCTTGTTCTTGGATCAAACGAGAATAGGGTGAACCATATCCAGGCCAGGAGTTGCAGTTATTCTGATAGAACATGACATTATTCGAGGTCATGAAGACGTTGGTTTCGTTTTCCCACATCTCGGCGCAGCCTTTGGTGAAATCGGTGATGCCTTCAACGGCAGAGGGCGTGTATTTAAATGGGCGAATTCCGCCAGCAGAACGGGTGAAGATCTTGCAAGCGTCTTCGGTGCAGGTATAAGCGAGGAATTTCTTCGCTAGTTCCTTTTGGGCAGCGCGCTTAGGAACGATGATGAAGTCGCCACAAGCGTTGTAATTAATTTTCTTAACTTGGCCACCTTCGGTTTTAGCACCTTCAATAGCTGGGGTTTCCATTAGGCGCATTTTGAAATTCTTGGGAAGGCTATTTTTCATTTCGTTTTCAAGCCAGCATCCGTTGGCCATCATGGCCGCTTCGCCATTAACGAAAGCCATTTGGGCTTCCATGAATTTAAGACCGAAAGCACCGGGAACAGAGTTTTTGGCGGTTCCATCGCCGTTATCAATCAAGTCGGCGAAGGCTTGTAAGGATTTCAAACGACCTTCTTGCTTATAAACGTTGGGGCTTTCGAATTTCCAGAATTCGTTCCAGCCTTCTTCTCCTTCAATTTGGGCCCACCACTGGAAGGTTAAGAAATCCCAATAGCCGCCGGTTGCTCCAGACCAAGCAAATGGGGCGATCGCACCGCCAGAGGTGGTCTTGATCGTTTCACA
>CAMOEH010000136.1 GCA_946612055.1 uncultured Bacillota bacterium
ATCGAATTGCTTTCGGAAATGGAAGGTGTCAGGAAGCGTCCTGGCATGTACATTGGATCGACCAATTCGACCGGATTGCATCATTTGGTTTGGGAAATTGTCGATAATGGCGTTGATGAAGCGGTCAATGGATATGGCAACAAAATCAGTGTCACCATTCATAAAGATGGTTCGATCTCCGTCGAAGACGAAGGCCGTGGCATCCCTGTCGATTTCCACAAGAAATCAGGCATGCCAGCAATTCAGTTGATTTTTACCACCCTCCATTCTGGGGGCAAATTCTCTAGCCAAAACTATAAAACCTCGGCTGGGCTTCATGGGGTAGGGGCTACCGTTACCAACGCCCTATCCGAATGGACAGACGTCACGGTTTGCCGCGATGGTAAGATTTACCATATCCGCTTTGAAAATGGCGGTCATTTGGTCACGCCTTTAGAAGAGATCGGAACGACGAGAAAACACGGAACGACCGTCACTTTTAAGCCAGACCGCAAAATCTTCTCGACCGTCGATTTCAAATGGGAGACGATCTATAACCATCTTCAGGAAGCTTCTTTCTTATTGAAGAAAATCCATTTCTTCTTGAAAGACGAACGCAACGGCCAAAGCCACGAATTCTATCACGAAAACGGGTTGGAAGAATACGTCGCCGCTTTAACGGCAAATAAGCAATCTATCGGTGAAATCCTCCATTTTGAGGATGAAACTTCGCCCATCCAAATCGAAGTCGCGATGCGCTGGTGCGAAAAAGATTATTCCGAAACTCCGCTTTCTTACGCAAACTCGGTTCGCACCCACGAAGGCGGTACCCATGAAACCGGAATGAAAACCGGGATCACCAAAGCCGTCAATGACTGGGCCATTTCTAATGGCATCATCAAAGAAAGCCAAAAGCTCGATGGCAACGACATCCGCGAAGGTCTAACCGCGATTATTGCCGTCAATGTCCCGGAAGATAAACTTGAATACGAAGGGCAGACCAAAGGTAAATTAGGAACTCCCGAAGCTTTGGGATTATGCAGCGATTTCGTTTATTCAAGCCTTGTCCATTACCTAGCCGAGCATAAAGAATTCGCGATTGATCTTGTCAAGAAATGCCAAGCCTCTAGGCAAGCCCGCGAAGCCGCAAGAAAAGCAAAAGAAGCGGCCAGGACGGGAAAAACGAAGAAAATGCAAGAAGCGGTTATCTCGGATAAACTTGCCCCGGCTTCCAGCAAAGATTATAAAAACAACGAGCTTTTCATCGTTGAGGGCGATTCCGCAGGCGGATCGGCAAAGGCGGGTCGCGATCGAACCCATCAAGCCATCCTCCCCTTAAGAGGGAAACCGCTTAATACCTACGGTCTTTCCCTAGAAAGAATGCTCCAAAACGTCGAATTCTCCACGATTATTCAAACCATTGGAGCAGGGGTTGGCCCCAATTTCGACGTCGAAGAATCTCGTTATGGCAAAATCATCATCATGACCGATGCCGATACCGATGGAGCCCACATCCAGATTTTGCTTTTGACGTTCTTCTATAACTACATGAAGCCTTTGATTACCAACGGGATGGTTTATATTGCCTGCCCGCCGCTATATCGCGTCTACAAGAAAAGCGATCCAGCCCATAAATTCATTTATGCCTGGGATGATGAAGGCCTAGAGAAAGCTAAAGCCAAAATTGGGCCAGGTTATGGTATCAACCGTTATAAAGGGTTAGGCGAAATGAACGCCGATCAGCTTGCCTCAACCACGATGAACAAAGCCACCCGTCAATTGATGCGGGTGAAGATCGATGATCCTTTGGTCGTCGAAAAGCGTATTTCCGTCTTAATGGGCAACGACGCTTCCTTAAGGCGCGATTGGATTGCCGACAACATTTCCTTCAATGCCGAAGATTCCTTCGTTGAGGAGGTCAAACGATGAGCCGTAAAAAAGTAGAAGAAGCTCCGATCATCAACGAAGATATCCGCCCATCCACTTTGGATGAATTGATGGGGGATCGTTTTGATATCTACGCCAAAGACGTCATCCAAGATCGCGCTATCCCCGATGCTAGAGATGGGATGAAGCCCGTTCAGCGCCGCATTATCTACGCGATGTATAAAACCGGGAATACCATCGATAAACCCACGAAAAAATGCGCTCATATCGTTGGTGAAGTCATGGGCAAATATCACCCTCATGGCGACGCCTCTATCTATGACGCCCTCGTCCGTATGTCGCAATCTTGGCGCGTAAGGCTTCCTTTAGTCGATTTCCAAGGAAATAATGGCTCGATGGATGGCGATGGCCCGGCGGCCTATCGTTATACGGAGGCGCGTTTATCTTCGGTCAGTCAGCAGCTCGTCCTCGATATCGAAAAAGATACCGTCGATATGGGTTTAACTTTCGATGACACGGAATGGGAACCAACCGTTTTGCCCGCGCGCTTCCCGAATCTGTTCGTCAATGGGGCGCAGGGTATTGCCGTCGGTATTGCCACCGAAATCCCTCCCCATAACCTCAAAGAGATCATCTCAGCGGTCATTTACCGCATGCAACATCCTAAGTGCCCGATCGAAGCCTTGATGAAATTCGTTCCTGGGCCAGATTTCCCGACCGGCGGCATCATTTATCAATCCCAAGGATTGCAAGATATCTACCTCACCGGGAAAGGAAGAATCGATATCGCCTCCAAATGCGAAATTGTTGGAGCAGAAGGGGCCAAGCAAATCATCATCACCGAGATTCCTTATGGGGTCACAAAATCGCTGCTAGTCAAAGAAATCGACGAATTGCGTTTCAACAAAACTCTCCCTGGCATCGCCGAAGTCCGCGATGAAACCGACAAAAACGGTCTCCGCATCGCGATTGATATCCGCAAAGAAGGGAACGAAGAAGCCATCTTGGCTTATCTATATTCGAAAACCCAGTTGCGGACGAGTTATTCCGCCAATATGGTCGCCATTGTTGATGGCCGCCCAATGACGCTAAATCTCCTTTCCTATTGCGACACTTATATCGCCCATCAAAAAGACGTCATCACGCGCCGCAGCAAATTCGATTTGGCCAAAGTCACCTCGCGTCTTTCGATTGTCGAAGGCTTGATCAAAGTCACCTCGATCATCGACGAAGTCATCGCCATCATTAAGAAAAGCTCCGATAAAGCCGATTCCAAAGAGAATTTGCAGAAAGCCTTTGGCTTTACGCCTGAGCAAAGTGAAGCAATCGTCACGATGCAGCTATACAAATTAAGCCATACTGACGTCGCGGTTTTAGAAAAAGAGCACGAAGCTTTGCTTGAAGAAAAAGCGCTTTTGAAATCGATCCTCTCTTCTGAAGAGAAGCTTTGCGATGTCATCATCGAAGATCTTCGCCGCATTTCTAAGACTTATGGAGACAATCGAAGAACCGAAATCGCCGAAGCGACAACGGCCAAAACCATCGATAAGCGCGATCTTATCGCCAAAGAAGACGTTTATGTCGTCGTCACTAGAGATGGTTACGTTAAGAGAAGTTCCATCGCCTCTTTCAAAGGGTCTGGCGGACAAAATGGATCGAAGCCAGGCATGAAAGCAGGGGATACCCTCATTTATGCCGGTCAATGCGTGACCACGGATTACATGCTGATGTTCACGACCAAAGGCAATTATCTCTATGTCCCCGTTCATCTGCTTAAAGCCA
>CAMOEH010000137.1 GCA_946612055.1 uncultured Bacillota bacterium
TGGGCGATGATGCCACCATGATAACGATAGAAATAACGGCCACGAGTTGCCCCATCTTCTTCGTATTCAGGGCAAATCTCTTCTAAAGGCAAGGAGGAAGGATCGTATGCAAACGGATCTTTTTCTTTGCTCCAATGCCAATTGATGTCATGGACATAGCAATTCTCGATATAGATGTTTTCCATCACGCCAGGACGATTCGGCGTAATGTGGATTCCTCTTAAAGCGGAGGGACCCGTGACTTCAATTCCGCGAACGCAGACATTGGATTCATAAATGTGGATCACCGATTCTTCGCCTTTGAAAAGTGGCCTATTTCCTTTGCCATATCCTCCAATATAAAGCGGAAGCTCTTTGCACGCATGGCATCCTTCGATGAGGAGATTTCCTTCAAAGGTTCTTCCCCTATGGAACAAAATGGCAGCGGACCCTAGTCCTTTTATTAGGCGGGAAGCTTCTTCCAAGGTTTTCTTTGGATGAAGGTTAGATCCATCATTAGCGTCATCGCCAAAAGACGAATCGAAATAATACGTGACGGGATAATCTTCCAAATTCTTGCCATGGCGATTAGGCAATGGGAAAGAAGTCTTCTTCCGAAGCTTTTGAAGCGACAAGGAATCCGTCGCTTCGACCTTCCATCCTTTATCCGTGAGTTTCATTTTATTTCACAATCGCCCCCAAATAGGATTTGTTTTCGGTGTTATTCCCAAGCAAATCCAAACGCATTTGTTCCTGTAATTGCTCCGCTTGGTTCAAGAAAGAAATCGACGGTGCCACCACTTTGCAGCTTTCATAGCCATCGAGCTGCTTCGGAACCAAAAGATATGGATCGCTGATAATCGCGTGTTCGTCATCGGAAAGAACGAGTTGCCCTTCCAAAGGCTGTCCATCTTTCAAATTGAAGTAGAGATTGCCATCGAAAAGAGGATGGTCGATGGTGTGGTTAGCGAATACAGCCCCATTATCCTCAAGGCTATAGAAGATGTTATTTCGGTAAGACTGGCGGTAAGAGACGGTCGCCCCTTCGCAATTGATGATGCGCTGAGAAGGAATCGATCCGAAAACAACCGTATTGTTCTCTGCGACAAAGTCGCTGCAATTTCTAGCCAAAGTGATGAAGGCGCTTCGCTCTTTCTTGCTCGCAAGACCGTTATTCACGAAGACGTTATTTCGAGCATAGTTATTGCGCCAAATGCCTTCCAAACGGGCTGGCGTGCTCGAAATCAAATTCCCACTTTCGTCGTAGACGAAGACATCGGTAGCGTTGTTACAAAGTAACAATCCTCCGCCTTCGTTATTGTGGGCGTAGTTATAGCAAAAATGAATGTCCTCGCAGGCATTGTCAATATCAAATCCCTGACCATCGCCAGAACCATTTTGCAAATAGGTATAAGCCGTTTCGTTATAAGAGAAATAACCATGTCTCACGTTATGAACCCAGATGCCAGCATTAAACATGCCGCTTCTTCCTAGATAAGAGGATTTATAAGAAACGTTGCTTTGCAGATAAGCACCGTCAGTCCCATCGATGATGATGCCATCCCCACCAACGCAATTGGTGTAATTACCCGTAATCACCACGTTCGTAAACGGGAAATAGCCAATGCCAGTGGTGAAATCTTGGATATCGGGGTTATCGGGGACGTATTTGTTATAGCCATAACCGATTCCGCCACGATTAACCCACCAATTGTAGATATTGATGCCAACGTGAGAGACTCTTTCAACGCGGTTATTCTGGATAAAGAGGCGGTCGAAGGTAATCGGCCCGGTCTTCTTGGATTCATCGGCGTTGGTCGTGCCGTTAAAAACCTCGATCCCGCCATAAAGCCTTCGATAACGGTTCACCGAACGCATCGGGGTTACTTCTTCTGGATTGATGTTCGCTGGATTGGTCTCATCAGGCGAAGTCTCGTAATTCCAATTCCAGTTGAGATCATGGACATAGCAAGAAGAAATTACGATGTCTTTAAATACGCCTGATTTCCGTGGCATCACATAAATTCCTCTGGTGCAAGTAGGCCCAGTCACTTCAATATGGTAGATACGTGTATATGGTTCTTGGATTTTGATGACCGCATTCGTCAGCATCTGTGCGTCGGTGCAGTTGCCTTCGATTATGGGAAGATTTCCTTCTCCGTAGGCATCGACGATGAAAGGACGTTCCTCGCTAGAAGAATAGCCGCCAAGAATCACGTTTCCGGAAAAAGTGGATCCGCGCTTCAATAACAGTCGAATCGAGCCTTCTTTCCCATGCGTCGAGAAGATTTGAGGTAGGCCTGATAAAGTCTTTCTTGGAGCGTCGATGCTTCTTCCGTTATTGGAATCATTTCCAAAAACCGAATCGAAATAGAACGTCCGATAACTCGCCAAGGTCTGTTCATCAATTGCTTGATAGGTTGGGGTTGATGGCAAATCCACATAGGAAGTGTTTATGCTTTCTTTGGAAGAGGAGGATTCCGAAGAAGAAGAGCCATTGCTATTTTGGCATGAAGAAAGAAGAGCTGCCGCGAAGAGGAAGAAACACAATGCATCTTTTTTCATAGGTCTATCCTTTCGTTGACCCTAAGGTCAATCCTTTCTGGAAATATTTCTGAACGAAGGGGAAAGCCACAAGCAACGGGATAATCGTGACGATGATTGTGGACGATTGAATGACGTATTTGCTGATGACCCCGTCTTGGCCCGAATTCGTCAAATTCATCAACATGTCCATGATGACGTATTGAATCGTCCAGTATTTGCGGCTAGCTTCTCCTGGAGATAGGTAGTAGAGGATGTCCATGTAACTATTCCATTTCAAAACGAAAGCCATCATCCCCGTTGTGGCGATAATTGGGACGGAAACGGGGAGAATTACTTTGAGGAAGACACGGATATGCCCTGCCCCATCGATTCTCGCGGCCTCTTTTAAGGAAGAAGGAATCGAATACATGTAGTTACGGATGAGGAGAATGTTATAGACATTGATGATTGCCGGAATCACCAAAGCAACTGGCTTGTCATACATCCCGATTTGCCTCATGACGAGAACGATGGGGACCATGCCGGTAGAAAATAACATCGTAAAGACGAAGATCCGATTTAATAAAGCATGCCCTGGCATCCTCTTTTCGCTGAGGACATACGCCGCAGAAGTGTTGATAACCAAGGAACCAATCGTGACCAAGGTCGTGAAGATCACGCTATTGAGCAATCCGCGAAGAATGCCGTTATTGGAGCAA
>CAMOEH010000138.1 GCA_946612055.1 uncultured Bacillota bacterium
CTTGGCTTCACTGGATATACCAAAAACGGCAAGCGCATTTCCGTTATGGCTTCGGGGATGGGGCAGCCTTCTATCGGCATCTATTCCCACGAGCTTTATGAACATTATGGCGTAGAAGCCATCATCCGCGTTGGAACTTGCGGATCCTATGCCGAAGAATGCGATGTCGGCAGCGTCATCATTGCCGAAGGTAGCTGCACCGATTCCAATTGGATTTCCCAATATAAACTCGAAGGAGGGCTTTATAGCGCGATTGCGGACTTTGAAATGCTAAAAGCCGCGGATGAAAGCGCCAAAGAACTCGGCATCGAAGCCAAAGTTGGCAATATCGTTTCTAGCGACGTCTTCTATGATGATGACCCCAATATGTGGAAGAAGTGGCAGCATCTAGGCGTTTTGGCCGTCGAAATGGAATCCTACGCTCTTTATATCAACGCCGCGGTGTTGAAGAAGAAGGCGCTTTGCATTCTCACCGTCTCCGATTCTTATATCTCCCACAAAGTCCTGACCGCGGAAGAAAGGCAAAACAATCTCCGCAACATGGTTGAGATTGGTATCCGCACCGCCGAGAAATTCGCTTAATTCCCATAATGCCTTATCAAGTTCGCCTCACTCTTTTCATCATCGCATTGGTGCTTGCCGCCATCATTTTCCTGTTTTTGTTTCTCTATCCCGTGATGCGGAATTTTCTTTATAAGAAAAGAACCGTCCCCATGTATTATTCCCGCATCCGCCGAATCGTGGATGAGCATGATTTCTTGCTGATCAACGATCTAACCGATAAAGGTGGGGATGGAAGGCCTGCGTTGCACCTAGACCATATCGTCATCGGCAACAAATATTTCTATTGCATCTCCGATTGCTATTACGAAGGCTGCCTTAAAGGGAGCGTCGATAGCGAAGTCTGGATTTATTATCATGAAGGGAAAAAAGAAGCGATCGGCAATCCCTTGATATCCTCGCGTCAAAAAGTCGAAACCCTTTCGATCATCTCGGGAATCGATTCTTCGATGCTGGTCCCGATCGTTTTGGTCAACGATGATTGCTTGATGACCCCAATCCAAAGCAAAAAGAACGAATATATCGTTTCTTTGCGTCAATTGAAGCACTTAATCGAAGATATCGAAAGCGATCCTAAAATCGAGCCACTAAACGAATGGGAGACCCTCGTCGCGGCGAAAGACCTCGCCGAATGGAAAGAAAATGGAAAAAAGAAACGATAAAAAGAAGAATGTTTCCTCCGTTAACGAAGCCCTAAAAGAAAACAAAGGGCCGATTATCGCGGTGACTTTCGTGTTGTTTCTATTATTCGCGATCGTTTCTTCTTTGGCGTTAATCGATATCCTTTTCTTTTTTCTTGGCTATCTTTTTATTGCTTTGCCTTCCTTTTTTGCCTATCAACGGCTTTTGGAAACGATTGTCCAAGGGAAAGAAATCTCCCATCGCCTAGCTTTCCTTTTCTTCTTTTCCTATTTCCGGATGCCAGGAAGAGGCGTTTATCGCGCCTTGTTATCCTTGCTAAAAGCCCTCCCGGCATTTATCGGAGGAAGTGTCCTCTTTTCTTTGCTTTATTTTGGAATCGGATATGGCGTTTCTTCTTCGGCGAAAGAAAGCTTAGATGCCTTGGTTAACGTCTATCAAAACGGTTCCTTAACGGAGATAATCTCTTTATTAAATGAAGACCAATTCCTTTTGATAGGATCTTCTTTAAGCGTGGTCGTTTCTTTCTATTTCGGCCTCTTGGTCATTTTGATCCATATGGGTAATTATTCTTTGTCATCGGTTGTAAGAATCGCGATTATCTCCGATTCCGCCCGGACTTCGAATATCGCTTTCGGGAGAGGGTTTGAAATCGTGAAAAGTGAATATCTTCCTTTGAAACGAAAAAATGGATGGATGCTCCCTCTTTTATTCACCTTTGGCTATGCATCAGGAGCTTATCTAGCAAGCCTGATTTCCTTTAATGCAGGCGCGTTAACGATGGGAGGATTGCTATTAGGTTCTTTCTTCCTTTGTATAGCGCTTCCTTATTTTTGTCTCCATGTCCTTTCTTTTGGCGACAAGCATATCTTTACTTTCGCCAAAGAAGGAGCCTTGTTAGCCAAGGAGCATTATCAAAGCGCCAAAGAGTTAGGCATTATTAGCCAAGAAGAAAAAGAAGAATTCGATAAAAGAATTGAGGATGCGTTAAAAAATATCGAAGAAGCATCGAAAGAAGATTCAGAAATTGACGATCAAGAATAAAGAAAAACGGAGATTAAGTGCCATCTCCGTTTCTTTTATCCTTGTTGAGGACTAGCTTAATCTACCCATTCTCCCGGGCCGTAGATATCAACGCCCACGCCACCATTAACCATGTAGGAAGGATAGAGGCAGATGTGGACATCTTCGGTATCGCTAACGGCAACATAGGTATAGAGATCATCTTCGACAAGGGCGAAACCGCTTTGATCAAGAAGATCAGCAATGTAAGCCATGGCTTCTTCTAAGGTCAAACTCGCGCCGGAAAGATCGATATTGCCACTTCCATAGGAAGCGTCGAACTCGAAAGTCGAACCCTCAATGACGATTTCCGGAATCGCAAGATCGACTTCTAGGGCAAGGAGGTAATCATGTATCGAGGAAGCAAGAGTGGCTTCTTCGATTTCGCCATAGGCGGTGACGATGTTGATGATGGTCGCATCAAGATCGGCATCATAGCCAACGAGGAGGAAGGTGTCACCGACAGTATAGAAGCCATCGCCTAAATCAGTTGCACCATCATTGGCAACCAAAGAAGCGCCGACTTCGGCAGCGACATCGCCATGGCAAGCGAGGTTGATGACATAAGCCATTTCCCCTTCATCTTCTGAAACCACGACGCTGAAATACCAATTGCTTTCGATTTCGATCGGAGTGATGGCCTTAAGGTCGCCGAATTGGAGATATTTGTTCAAAGTGGCCGTGGGGAAGGCGCCGACTTTGCTCATTCCTTGGGTTTCAAGGATGTCAAATATCGGGCCAACGACGTTAAGAATCGTGACGCCGCGATCATAGGAAACAGAAACCGCCGCATAATCGCTATAGAAGGTCTTGTAATAGACTTTTTGGGTGCTTAAGTAGGTGAACCCGGCCGCTTCAAGGTTTTGAATCGCTTCTTCGGTGTGGTCGCCAAAAGCGATCAAAAGGATGGAGGAGTAGCCTTGGCCCGCTTTAACATGTTCATACCATTCGCCAGCTTCATTGACCGCGGCGAAAGGAACGTTTTCTCCGCTCATGCCAAAGATGCCTTGCACATCGGCCATCGGGAAGCCCGTGACTTTGACTAGTTCAGGATCAAGAGCCAAAAGGCCGGCTTCGGTATAATCCGGAGCACTGGTCGGCCCATAGATAGCGATAACGCTATAATCGATGCCTTCGTGGACTTGGATCTCGACCGCGCCTTCGGCATCGGTGTAGATGCCGTACATGGCGTTATAGGTTAGCCCAGCCGCTTCAAGATTGGCGATAAGGGCATCGCCGAAGAGGCCTTCGGTATAAAGGACCAAACTCTTGTAGGTGGTAACGCCGTCTTCCATGGTGTTGTCTTTGGCTAAGGCATACCAAGTTCCGGTGAGATTAACGCCTTCAATCGCGACGGAAGATTCATCGAGAACTTCGGCGACTAAGTCAGTGGGCCAGCCATTAACCGTTGCATAGCCTTGCGCGATTAAAGCATCGACATCGATGTAATCCGGATTGTAGGCGAATTCCATTAGGACATATCCACCATAAGATCCGCCATAATCACCAATGTAGAGCTGAATCGTGGGATCTGCATCAAGGACAAGATCGTAATCGCCATAAGAGTCAATGGTCGCGGTCCAACCGAGTTCTCCTAATTGTTCGACGTAAGCGACCATTTCATCATAATTCGTCGTTCCGTTTGGATAATTGATATAGACGATCAAAGTGCTGCTTTCGGTATCGATTTCATGAGTGAAGTTGATGTCAGCTGCGGAATCATATTCAGGAAGCGGATCGATTTCGACATCAAAATATCCGAAATATTCTGCAATCGCGTCATTGGGCATGGCGGAAGAACCAGGCAACCCAGTGATATCGATGAAGATGAACGAATCATATTGGCCAGTGGTGGAGGCGTATTGCCCTTCCCAGGCATTGACGTTGTATTGCTCGTTAGGAGAGGCAAAGGTTTTGTCCCCGTATTCGTCTTCCCCTAAATCGGCAAAGCCAGCTTCAAGCAAAGCGGCTTGGAAATCACCGATGACAGGAACAACATCGAGATAATCATCGAGTTCGACGGCGATTTGGGCGGAAGCGCCTTGGTCGAAAAGCTCATAGCTGACGGCATCAGGAATGCCAGGAAGCTCGTCGGTGATGCCCCTAGATTCAAATAAGGCATCGATTTGAGCTTGGAAGTCCGCAGGCCATTCCATCGCAACTTCTTCGCTAGTGGAAGATTCGCTGCTGCTGGGGTTTTCTTCTTCGGTAGAGGAAGTGGATGTCTCTCCGCCTTCGGAAGTAGGAACCGCTTCTGACGAGCCGGATCCGCCGCAAGCGGCTAACATTCCTAAGGCAAGCAAGAGACTAATCGGCAAGAATTTGCTATTTTTCATAGTCTTTCCTTTCTTTATTGTCTAACAATATGAGGGACGAATTGAAAAAAGGAAACAAAATTTTTCAAAACTTTCTATTTTTTTCACAAATGGCATTTTCTGTTAACAATTTAATGAGTTTTATAATTTTGCTAAAAATATAATCAGGAACGTTAGAAACCTAGGTTTCGTTAATAAAAATCCCTTTATGAAATTGATTATGAAAATGATAAATCGCAGTGTCTAAAAGTGTTCAAAATTAGTTGCCTAGCAAGCCAAAGAAAAAGCCCTGGCTTCTAGTCAGGGCGATTTGTGCAAATGGAGCAGATGACGAGAATCGAACTCGCGTAGTCAGCTTGGAAGGCTGAAGTTCTACCATTGAACTACATCTGCGCTACTGGCGGACCATACGAGATTCGAACTCGTGATCTCTTCCGTGACAGGGAAGCATGTTGGGCCGCTACACCAATGGTCCGTAGCCCGATAAATATATCACAAGCAAATATTCTATCCAATGTTTTTGTAACAAAAAATGCCCCATCGCGGTGGAAGGGGCATCTTTTGCTTCTTTTTACAAGCCTAAGAAACGAAGCAAGCTCGGCTTTGGCATGAAGCCAACTTGGGTGCGGACGAGTTCCCCTTTTTCAAGATAAAGGAGGGTCGGAATGCTGCTGACGCCATATTTGGCCGCAACTTCTTCCACCTCGTCGACATCGACGCGGAGGACTTTGATTTCCGGGTGTTCTTTGGCGACTTCCGCTACGATCGGGGCGATCATTTTGCAAGGGCCGCACCAAGTGGCATAGAGGTCAACGAGGACCTTATCGGCCATCTTTTCTTCGTCGAATTGATTTTTGGATTTGATTTCGATTTCCATGGGTAGATTTCTCCTGTGCGACTATATTAACTGGAACAAGGCCCAAAGCAAAGCAAGATGCACCGGATAATAAGCGTAAGTGAAAATTCGCCACCATTTGCTGTCATATCCTCTCTTCCCGCTATATAGAAGCAATAAGATGCCCGCTAAGGCGCAATAAGAATGGGGAGGAATGGAAACGCCATCCCCCGTCATCGGAAGCGGATCTAGATACACGCCCTCCCTGATTTGGATATAACCGATCCCCCAAATGAGGAGAACGACGAAGAACAAAGCCGCGGAGGATAGAAGGTTTTCTAATCGTTGATGGGTCTCGCTTTTTTCAAATAATTCGTAATCGAGATCGATCTTTTTGGCATAGGATTTCCCGATAACGCGGTTGAGCTTTGGAATGCAATAGAAAGCCAAGCCAAGCAAAAGCCCGACAATCGAATACCCAGGCATCAAGACGCTGGGGAACCAATAAATATGAACGTCGACGATAATCGCATATAGCTGCATGCCATAAACGAAAGACAAAACCGCCCCTGGAAGCAAAGCAAAGATCTTTCGGTAGCCTTTTAGTCCAAGGCAAAATAGCATCGTTCCGATCAAAATCAGATCGTTGAAGGGGTTATAGCCAAAAGAAGAAGAGAATGCATACGTTAACACCGAATCAACGGCAACTAACCCCGCCCATAAGATTCCTAGGCGAAGCAAATATAGGCCACGTCTAGAGCTTTTTTTCATCCCTTCGGCTAATAAGAAGACGAATAAAGGCAAGGCCATGGTTCCGATGATGCGGAAGATAAAGCCGATGCGGTGGGGGAGACTATCGCCATAGGGGTCCATGCCCAAAAGAAAATAGCCGATATGGTCTAACGTCATGAAAACCATCGCCAGGATTTTAAGAAAGAACCCGTCGAGATGGATTTTCTTCATTAAGCGCCTCCGTTATTACTAGCGGACAAAATGGAGATGATCGAAACAAGGTTCACGCCCGTATGGGCAATTAAGGAAGCGCCAAATCCTCCAAAATCATAAGCAAGGCATAGCAATGCCCCGCCTCCGATATAGCTAGGCAAAGCAAGCAATTCGTTAGCTAAGTCCGCCCCGCCGGTAGCAAAACTATCAAAATTGAAATGGATGAGGCCAAAGACGATGGCCGTTAAAACATAACCAATCGCCTTGCCTAATCTAGAAGTAAAGCCAAATAAGCCTACCCTGTAGGTGATTTCTTCGCAGATTGGGCCAACGAAAACGAAGATGAGGACCGCTGCCCATGGCACAGCTTCCGTCATCAATACGATGTCCGATTGGTTGGCGTTCGCACTTGGCGTAATGCCAATCGCCTTTCCGATCATTTGGGAAATGACTCCCCAGGTGATTTGCCAAGCCATCGCCGCGCCCAAAAAAGCGAAGCCAAGGAAAACGCGAGGCGAACGGAATGATTTACCATTTTCTTTGATTTTGATGGCAACGAGAGCCCCAAGGCAAAGGAAAAGGATTCCGTAGACGATTCCTACTAGAAGCATCAAGACGGAGCCGTTGCCAAAAAAGGCAATCATATCCTCTCTGCTTGCGCCCGGATTGCGGTTGATATAGATGGATTGGGCGATCTTAACGACGAAGGTTCTGATTAGATCAAGGCCTAAAAAGCCAACCAAGAACATGACTAGTTGCAAATACCACGGATAGTGGCTATAGCGCTCAAAACGCTTTGTTTTGCTGGCTCTAGGGGCATCGGCGTGGCAATGGGGGCATTTCCTCGCCATCCCGTCAATCGTGGTATTGCAAGAGGGGCAAATCTGATTTTTGAAGAAAACGTCCATGGCAAGACTATATCACAATTGCTTTCACTTGGGGCGCAAGGGTTATAATGCTCCCATGAAACGTTGCCTACGCAAGCTTTCTAGTGCCAGCATCAAGATGCTTAACTCCGAATTTATCGGATACGCTTTTCCAATTAAAGATGTCGAATCCTTTAAAAAGCAATACGAAGAAATCGTTTCTTCTCATCCGAAAGCAGATCACATTCCTTACGCTTATTCCTTAGGAAACAAAACGAAATCTAGCGATGATGGGGAACCTTCTGGAACGGCTGGACGCCCGCTTTTATCTTTACTTCAAAACCGCGAATTTGATGGCATGTCCCTCGTGGTTGTCCGTTATTTCGGGGGAACGAAATTAGGAACGGGAAGACTTCGACGCTGCTTCGTTGATGCGGCAACGCTAGCGTTAGATCAAGGTGAAATCGGCTTTTGGAAAGAAGAAATCTCTTATTCTTTGGAAAGCGATTATTCCGCTTACCAAAAGCTTTTATCCTTTTCTAAGAAAAAAGGTTTCCATCTCAAACCAATCGATTTTTCCGCGAAAGTGATTATGGAAATCACCGGAGATGATACAATACCGTTGTCTTTGGAAAAAGAAGGGTTCGACGTCACTTCGCTTAAGCGCGTCGGATCGCAAATGGTGTTCGCAAAGGAGGAAGAGTCATGATATCGAGTTATGAGCTTTCTTTGCGTCGCAACGCCTTGCTCGACCAGATGGAAGATGGCTCTGTTGCCCTCGTTTTTTCTGGCGTTCCCAAATATCGTCTTGGTCAGCAAAAATATCCTTTCGAAGTCAACCGCAATTTTTATTACCTCACGGGCGTAGACGAAGAAGATTGCGTCCTAATTCTCTTGAAAAGCGAAGGCGAAAGGAAAGAATACCTTCTCATCCCTCCCTATGAGGATCGAAAAAGACGGTGGTATGGCAAGCGTATCAGTCAAGAAGAGGCGAGCCTAGCTTCCGGAATCCGCAACATTCTTTATAGCACCTCGCTTAATGCGAGAATGGATGCGATTTTGAATGGCTCTCTTTCCGAATACGGCTTGATCCAAAACGTCTATCTTGATTTCGGGCGAGAAGAAAAAATCGCTGATGACGTGACGACCCTTCAATATCGAGATTCTTTATTGCTTGCCTATGGCAATCTCTCGGCAAAAGACATTGCCCCTCTAATCGCAACCTTGCGCAGAAAGAAAAGCGGTGGTGAGATCAAAGAAATCATCGACGCCACTCTTCGGGCTAGATTAGGCTATCAAAGCGCCCTTTCTCAGCTTCGCGTTGGCGTCCATGAATCTCAGCTTTATAACGCTTATATCAAAGCCATCATGGACGATGGGGAAGGGGAAGCGGTTCCCTTCTATCCTGTTTTCGCTTTAGGCGAACATACCCTTTATCCTTTGGATGGGAATTCTTCTTTTTCGGCTAAACCAGGGCAAATTTGCCTTATGGAAATCGGGGCTTGCTCTTTCCATTATGGAAGCCATGTCGTTAGATCGATTCCTGTTGGCGGGAAATTCGATGAGCAGCAAGCTTTAACCTATAAAATCGTCCGCGATTGCGCCAAACAAGTTTGTTTAAGCGCCAAAGAAGGGATGAGCATTGCCTCTTTAACCGCGATGGCAAAGCAATATTTGCAACAAGAATGCCGTGATCATGGGTTAATCCAAACAGACGAAAGCGTCGATAATTATCTTAATGACGGTTTTATCCAGCACGTGGGTCTAAACTATCCAGAAGTTTCCTCTCGTAGCGATTTACTAGAAGAGAACAACATCCTCTCCATTAGCCCGGGGCTATATTTTGAAAAGTTCGGATACGCAATCCGCTTTGGTGAAATGGTCCGCGTTGACAAAAAAGAACCGGAAATTTTGACCAATTCCTTGATTTCCTCTCCGGAAGAAATCGAAAAATTCTATGGGAGGAAAAGCAAATGAAAGCCATCGGCATCGATATTGGTGGAACCTCGATCAAAGGCGGTCTTGTTGATGAAAAAGGAACGATCACATCGCGCTTTCGTATCCCTATCGACCACCAACTTTCTCAAGAAGAGATAAGAGATAAAATCATCGTAGAAACCAAGAAAATCTTATTAGAAGCAGAGGAAGTCGCCGGCATTGGTATTGGCTGCCCTGGGTGCATTAATTCCAAGACGGGGGTTTGCGAAACTTCCAATAACCTCCATTGGGAAAATCTAGCCTTGGTTAAACCTTTTGTTGAAGTCACTGGTCTTCCTACCCGTGTATCCAATGACGCTAACGCAGCCGCTTTAGGCGAATCTATCTTCGGAGCAGGAAAAGAATATTCGAGCCTTATTTTGCTTACTTTAGGCACTGGAATCGGTGGGGGAATCATCTTGGATTCCCACCTATTCGAAGGAAGAGAAGGCAAAGGGGCTGAACTCGGCCATATGACCATTTCGATGGATGGCAAGCCGTGCACCTGCGGTAGGAATGGTTGCTTCGAAGCCTATGCTTCCGTCACCGCTTTGATCAAGATGACCGAAGAGGAAATGGAATCTTCGCCCGAATCCATGATGCATGAATATGCCAAAAATAATGGGGGCGTGAATGGATTAACGGCTTTTGAATGTGCGAAAAAAGGCGACCAAGCCGCTGAGAGAGTCGTTGAAACCTATATCCATAATTTAGGCGAGGGTATCTTGTCCTTGAATAACATCTTCCGTCCGGAAGCTTTCGTTCTCGGTGGAGGGCTATCGGGACAAAAAGATTATTTGGTCAACCGCGTGAAAGAATATTTGGAACGATTTGATTATGGTTTTGGCGGACGTTATGCTCCGATTCCGGAGATTCTCGTCTCCAATCTTGGCAATGACGCTGGCATTTTAGGCGCTGCCGCTCTCGTCTTCGAAGAAAAGTAATCTCCTTCCTCAATTTTTGTATATAATATTGACACTATGAAAAAATATATCTTGGCCATCGACCAAGGCACGACTTCGACCCGTGCCATTTTAATTAACGCGAAAGGGGAAAGCGTCTTTAAAGCACAACGCCCCGTCGACTGCGTCTTCCCTGAACCAGGGTGGGTAGAAGTCGACGCCAATCGCGTTTGGATTTCTGTCATCGACGTTATCAACGAATTGCTTGTCGTTGCCTCTTCTTCGATGGATGAAGTCGCCGCTATCGGCATCACCAATCAACGCGAAACAACGATTGTTTGGGATAAAGAAGGAAAAGCAGTCCATAACGCGATCGTCTGGCAATCCAAGCAAACGCAATCTCTTTGTGATGAAAGAGAAGACAAGATGGATTTTATCCAAGAACGAACTGGTCTTCGGATGAACCCTTATTTCTCCGCCTCGAAAATTCGTTATATTCTCGACCATATTCCCGATGGCCAAGAAAGAGCCGAAAAAGGAGAATTGATGTTCGGGACAATCGATTCTTGGATCATCTATAAATTGACAAACGGCAACCATTATACCGACGTCTCGAATGCTTCCCGAACGATGCTATATAACATCTTCACGATGGATTGGGATCCTGAGCTCCTCAAGATTTGGAATATCCCGATGGCGATGTTACCAAAAGTCCTCGATAATTCGGCTGATTATGGCGAAGCGAGTTTCTTCCCAGGCGGCGTTCATATCACGGGCGTTGCCGGGGACCAGCAAGCGGCTTTATTTGGCCAATGCTGCTTCAATAAAGGCGATTCCAAAAATACCTACGGAACCGGTTGCTTCATGCTGATGAATATCGGCGATAAGCCCATCATCTCCAA
>CAMOEH010000139.1 GCA_946612055.1 uncultured Bacillota bacterium
CTTGAAAACCCTAAAGCAATAGGATAAATCCGCTTGCCTAACCGCAATTGAACCATTATCAAAAGCAGTAAAAGATGCTTATTTTTTATCATGATATGCTCGCGCGCTAGCATATTTGAACCAGTCCTTTTATGCTTATAAAAGCATGAAACGTTTTTTACGTATCAATTCAAACGATAATGTCGCGGTGAATGTGGATTCTTCTATTTCCATTCCTCCCGGACATAAAGTAGCCTTGAAAGAGATCCGAAAAGGAGAACCTGTCATCAAATATGGGCAGGTCATCGGCATTGCTACTATTGACATCAAAGAAGGCGAATGGGTCCATTCCCATAACATGAAGACTGCTTTAGCAGAAGAAAGAAGCTATTCCTATCACCCTTCCTATTCCAAGATGCCCAAAAAAGAGGGCGTCTTCTTTGGCTATCCGCGAAATGGAAGAAGAGCGGGCATTCGTAACGAGATCTATATCATCCCTAGCGTTGGCTGCGTCAATGGAATCGCTTCTGAAATCGTCGAGAAAGCCAAGCAATTGGATTTAGGATCCATTGATGGCATCTATGTTTTATCCCATCCCTTTGGCTGTTCCCAATTAGGACAAGACCAAGAAAACCTGAAAGATCTTTTGATTTCCTTGGCTTTGAATCCAAACGCAACATTCGTTCTCTTTTTAGGTCTTGGCTGCGAGAACAACCAAATCAAAGGAATTCAAGAAGCCTTAGAAGATTTGCCTCATGACCATATCCGTTATCTTGTTGCCCAAAAGGTCGATGATGAAGTTTCTTCTGGCGTGGAGATACTTAAAGAATTCATCAATCAAGCCAAGGATTTAAAGCGCGTCGAAGTGCCTTTATCTGAACTTTGCATTGGCTTGAAATGCGGCGGAAGTGATGGCTTTAGCGGCATCACGGCAAATCCGACGGTTGGAAAAGTAGCCGATGAGATCGTCTCCTATGGAGGCTCGGCAATTCTAACGGAAACCCCGGAAATGTTCGGCGCGGAGCAATTATTGATGAACCGTTGCTTGAACGAAGATGTCTATACTCGTTACAAAAAGATGATCGAGGATTTCCGTCATTATTACGAAGATCAAGGATTCCCCGTTTACGAAAACCCCTCTCCTGGCAATAAAGAAGGCGGCATCACCACCTTGGAAGAAAAATCGTTAGGATGCATCACCAAAGGAGGAAGTTCCCCCATTGTCGATGTCCTCCCTTATGGTGGGCGCGTTGTTAAACCCGGATTAAACGTCTTAGATGGGCCTGGCAACGATTTGATCGCCTCGACTTCTTTAGCGGCGGCAGGAGCTCAACTAATTCTTTTCACTACGGGCAGAGGAACGCCTTTTTCTCCAGCGGTTCCTACTTTGAAAATCGCCAGCAATGCCGCCTTAGCTAGTCATAAGAAAGATTGGATCGATTTTGATGCTTCCACCTTATCGGATGCAAAGCTATGGGAATTAGTCATTGCTACGGCATCTGGAGAATACCACACCAAAAAAGAAGGACACCGTGAAATTGCTTTCTTTAAAAAAGGAGTCACTTTATGAGCTACCTAACCAAAGGTTTTTTGCTAAAGAATGAGACGGCTAAGAAACTATATTTCGACTACGCCAAAGACATGCCGATTTTCGATTATCATTGTCATCTTTCCGAATATGCGATCTTAGAAAACAAAGAATTCTCGGATATCTATGAGCTTTGGCTCTCTGGAGACCATTACAAGTGGCGATTGATGCGCGATTATGGAATCGAGGAGAAATACATCACCGGGGATGCTTCTCCCAAAGAAAAATTCCTTCTCTATTGCAAAGTATTGGGCACTGCCTTTGGGAACCCCCTATATCATTGGAGTCAAGTGGAGTTAGAAGAATTCTTTGGCTGCGATCTTGAGATCAACGAGAAAAACGCCGAAGCCATTTGGGAAAAAGCCAACGCTTATATCAGAGAACACCATTTGACCCCAGAGAAAGTCATCGCTCAAAGCAACGTCAAAATCATCTTCACGACCAACGAGATCTTTGATGATCTGGAAGTATTTGATGCCATCAAGAAGAAAGGCTATCCCTTCCGCGTCATCCCCGCTTTTAGGGCGGATAAGATCATGAATATTGAAGCCGAACGTTACCTTGAATTTGTTGGCAAGCTTGGTGAAATTAACGATATCGAAACCTTAGAAAAACGCATTGAAGAGAGACTGCGTGACTTCATTAAAGTCGGTTGCGTCGCTAGCGATACCGCCTTAGAAAAAGTAGAAGAAGTCGCTTCGCGCTACGATGCTGACATGGTCTATAAGAAGCGAAAACAAGGCAAACCCCTTAATGAAAAAGAAATCGCGCTCTTTAAAGGGTATCTAACTTATTTCTTGCTGAAACTTTATGCCAAATACGGCATCCGTAGCGAGCTTCACCTTGGGGCTATGCGCAACAACAATTCCAAGATGCTTGCTCGTCTTGGATTAGATACGGGCTATGATTCGATCGCTGAAGGAGAATCCACGAAGAACCTTTCCCGCTTGATGGACCGCTTGAACAATGAAGACGCCTTACCTCCAATGATCCTATTTAACCTCAATCCGAAGATGAATACCGAATTGCTGACGTTATTAGGCTGCTTCCAGGATGGTTCGATGCGCGGCAAAATCCAATATGGCCCTGCGTGGTGGTTCCTTGATCAAAAAGAAGGAATGGAGCGCCAGCTCAAAGATTTATCCGCCTTAGGCCATTTGGGCGTTTTCGTCGGGATGCTCACCGATTCGCGTAGCTTCCTTTCCTATCCACGTCATCATTATTTCCGGAGGATCCTTTGCAATTATCTAGGCGAAATGATGGAAGAAGGGGAGATGAGCAAAGACATCGAAATGGTTGGAAATGTCGTCAAAGACATCTGCTTCCATAACGCCTGTTCCTATTTTGGAATAGAAGAATAGTAGGGGTCGATAATATCCAATGAGGCGGGGAGCTTGTGCTTCCCGTCTTTTTTACCCCTAATCTTCCTCCATCGCAGTCTTGATTCTTCTTGAGGATATCGGAAAATAAGCTGAAATATGTTTCAAGAAGAAAAACAAATCAAGGCGTTATGCTTCTAGGAAATATTATCTCCTTAGCACCCATTCTTTCTTTCGTTTTCCTATCGATAAAAATTTCGATCGAACTTTACACGTAGATATTGTTCACGAAAAAGGCGAATTTGTTTTCTTTTTCTCTGAAAATGGCGGTGAAGAAACAAAGAAAATCCTCTCTCCTGGCGATCATGTTCATTTTGAATTTCCTATGAAGAAGGGGATTTCTTATTCCACGCGCATCGAATCGGAAAAAGCGGTGGGGAGTTATTCCATCACCGCATTTATCGATAACGATTCTGATCAATAAGTCTTATTCTTTTGGCTCTACAGGATGAGGCCCATCGACAAAGAATTGAGTCCCGATGATATTTGGTCCTGCATGATATGCTGAAATCGGGGAAGCGCATTGCCCTGCGATAATTTCTTCAAATCCAAAATCTTTTAATCTTTTTTGGCATTCCTTAAACAAGGACATCCCATTTTCGTCTAAGGTCGAATATTCCAAAACGCATCGCCTCTTATCGATATTCTTCTGCCCTAAAATGCGGTCGAAATATTCTTTGACGACCTTTTTCTGAGGACCGCGATGCAATTTCCCTAACGTTAATTTCCCATCTTTACCGCAGACAATCTCCGGCTTGATGCGGAGCAAATTCGCCCCGAGCATCGCAAGCTTGCTGCATCTTCCTCCGCGATGAAGGAATTCTAAGGTATCGATTTGGAAGGAGCATTCGATATGGCCGCGACGTTGCAAGATCTTCTCTTCGATTTCCTTTGCAGTATATCCAGCATCGCGTAATTCGTTTGCATACAAAACGTAGATGGCGCTTCCTCCTGAGGCGGCCAAAGAATCGATGACGTGGATGCGTGGATTGCCATCCGCGGCAATGACGGCATTTTGATAACCGCTAGACATCGAAGAGGAGATGGAGATGTGGACGATCTCGTCATATTCTTCAAGCAATTGATTAAAATAGGCGCTTAAAGCATCGATATTGCAGGCAGCCGTATGGCAGAATTTCCCCGATTCTTTGGTCCAGGAGAAAAGCTCTTCCAAGGATTTCTCGTTATCAAGCATAGGAGTACCATTTTGCTCGATTTGCATATGGATGATATGGATATTTCTTTTCGTTAATTCTTCTTGGGATAGGTCACATTGGCTTTCGGCCGAGATGGCGATTTTCATGGTTTTTTGCCTCCGATTCGACTTTAGGCAACAAGCTTCTGCAAAGCAGATCGATTAAGTCTATCTAGTATTGAAAACTAAATCAAGGGCTATGCTGGATTCTTTTCATTCGTTGGAAGGGGAGTAGGGATCCGCGTATTTTCTTGCGCTTTCTTTCTCCCTAACTCAAAATAATGACGTGAAATTCTTAAGCAAAAAAATCGGGATTCCCCTTCTTTTGTCTTCTTTGGCATTAGCCATCTCCATTTTGGGCTTTACTCCAGCATTGAAACAAAAAGCAAGGGCAAGCCAATTCGAGAATTGGATGGCAACGCTTGATGACAACACGTTATTACGTGAGGTCAATATGCCAGGAAGCCATGACACGATGGCTTTATATTCGATTGGAGATCTCGCGGGTCAATGCCAATCCTTATCTTTATCCGATCAATTAAAATTAGGCATCCGCTTCCTCGATATCCGTTTGAAGGAAGAAAATGACAAACTCAAAGCCGTCCATGGCTTTATCGATCAAAAGGCTTCCTTTGAAAAGATTACGAAAGACATCGAATCTTTCTTAGAAAGCCATCCTAAGGAATTCTTAATCCTTTCGATCAAAGAAGAAGATGATCCAAAAAATAGCACCCTCTCTTTTGAAGATTGCCTCAAAGGATATCTAGAAAAAGATCTTTACCGTAAAGAAAGCGATATCCCTGTTCGCGTTGGGGATATCCGCGGGAAAGTGGTTTTGCTATCTCGCTACGCCAATTCGACCTTTGGCATTCCTGCCTATACGGATTGGAAAGATAACGCTTCTTTCTTAATGGGAAATGATATCTATGTTCAAGATCGATATCAGATTACTTCCTCCAAACAAAAACAAGACGAGATCATCTCTTGTTTCCAAGAAAGCGGACATGCCTTGAAAATCAATTTCCTTAGCGCCTATCGCACGGACACCTTCCCGCCTTCTTATGCTCCTAGCGCAGCCAAAGACATCAATCCTTGGATCAACGAAGAGATTGGAAAATACGAGGACCGTGGCATCGTTTTATATGATTTCGTGACCAAAGAAGCGATGGAAAGCTTCTTCAAGGGGGTTCTATGAAAACGGTAGGGCGTATCGTTTCGATCTTCTTACTCGTGGTCGCGTCTTTGCTATCGCTAGTTTTCGCGTTCGTGGAATTCCGCGTGATCTTTGTTGGCGAATTCTCCTTACTAGAAAATCCAGCCATGGGCTTTTTCCAATATGGCTTCCGCGGCTTTTATTTCCTGTTACTAATTTCTTTCTGCGTGATAACGATGATTCATCATATCCGTAAGAAGCCATTCTTTTTCTATCATTATTTATTTGCTATCACGCTTCTATTTGCTTCTTTTTGCGCGATATTCTTCTACGTTAATGCGGTTTATTCCGCGGTGATTGGAATCGCATTACTGCCTTTTATTGCTTTGATAATTGGCCGATTCGTTTTGGCTTAAAGAAAGGAAAAAACAA
>CAMOEH010000140.1 GCA_946612055.1 uncultured Bacillota bacterium
ATTGCATTAACCCCATCTAAAAATAACACCAAATTGAAGTTTTCTAAAATTGACATCCTTTCCTCTCCTTTCTCACAATTAATTGGACAACGTGTTTATCTGGGGTGAGAAATCATGAGAAAGGGGATGATATCGCCAAATTAAACAATCATGAAAGAAGATATATCCGAACGGAAGAAAGCTTAGAGCAATTTGCCCAGTGGCAAATACCCTATGAGACGAAATAGGGATTGCTACCAAGCCAAGTAACGGATTCCTCTTGTTTTGAAAGCGAAAGATGATATCCTTTTATAGGAATTGATGCCGCCTTTAAGCAGCATGGTTCCAACGTCAAACTGATTCTTACGGGTTCCCAATGCCATAGAAGCATTCCCGGAGATAGCAAGCCCCTCAATTAAAGCCAACGGCTTTACTGGTTGGGACGAGTGAGGGCTTGCGATATTAACTCCTTTCGGGGAGTTTTTATTTAAAAGCCCCCTTGCTTCCAAGAGGGCCCTGCCAGTAGTTATTTCAACTTTTGCCGAACTAAATCATCGATGATTGCTTCGTCTTCTTGGGACAAAGACCAATTCTTCAATGGTTTTGAAAAATACTTGATGGGTTTATTTTTCAGCGCGTCGACGCAGACATAACAATCAGCATCATCATCAGGATTTGGATTGTCGATTTTGACGAACTTGTTTGGTCGGCTAAGAACATATGCAATCGATCTTGTCATATTGAAACCCGTGATAAGGAATTTGCCATCTCTTTCGGACTCTTCTATGACTAGCGCAACCAAAAACGGATGATTTCGTGAAAGGCGATATCGCCTAAAATGATATTTTGAATCCATATTTTCACCTCCTTTCTTTTTTGCGTTTTGGCGCCTTCAAAAGGGGATAACAAAAGCCATCACCATAACGAAAAGCGCCTTGCGGTTATCGACTAAGTCCCGTAACCGCCGGTGCTACATCATCCTTGTGATGGCCACATGCTCAAGTTTGTCTAACTTGCGTGGAGCGTAGAACATTTCCCTACTCTGGCCCCGAATTTGTCGACGGAACGTTCCAAATTTAGGAAATGCTCATGGGCAATACTGTCCACGTTACCGCGCCTTAGCACGTAGCGCGATAGCCCTCTATACCCATTCACCACTTTTATCCAATACAAGACGCTGATCGCTATGGAAGATTGATAAATCAATCGACTCATGCTCAAGCCCGCCCGTGGTCTAAATATAGGAGCAAAATCATTATATCGGTTTTGATTCACCTCAAAGAGGGTTTTCGTATACCGAGTTTCTGTAAGAAAGTGGTATCCTTATTAAAAAGAGGTTAATGTCATGAAGAAAATGCGTCTGCATATTTGCATCGTTTTGGGGATATTCCTTATTGGTTTCCTCTTGGGAACGTTCTTGGATTTGCCAATGATGGAGGCCGTCTTCTCTCGTGGCAACACCTTTGGAATTACGATGTCGGCAATTGGAACGATCCCCGGATATATGGTTTTGGCCATAATCGGGGGAGGGTGCTTTGCTTTGGCCTTGCACCGTCCATACAAAGCGTTATTCAAAGTGATTTTGTATGTGGCGTCTCTAGCTTTTGCCGCGGTGGCAATCATCTTCACGGGGAGAGAATTCTTCGGTCCGAACGGCTTTACCAACGAAAAGATTGAATGGGTTGGCTATTTAATCGCTTTGCCCATTGGCTGCGGATGCGGTTTCCTGGGATATTTCTTAACCAAAAGAAGCGATAACGAAAATCTTTGGATCGTTTTCCTCGTCGCGGGAATCGCCATCTTTTTGGCTCTAGTTCCCGGGGTTACTTTGATCAAAAGCATTTTCCACCGTCCTCGTTACCGCACGCTTTCTTTGTATGACGACATCACTTTCCACGCTTGGTATCAGCGTTGCGGCAATTATAAAGACCTCATGGCTGCCCATTCTCTTAAGAGCGAAGAATTCAAATCCTTCCCCTCTGGCCACGCTGGAGCTAGCGCCGTCTTCATGCTCGGCGTGACGCTTCTTCCTTTCTTAGGAAAGAAATTCGACAAATGGTTCTTGCCTTTGTTCTATGTTGGCTTTGCTTATACCTTGTTTGTTGCCTTCACTAGAATCTTGGTTGGTGCCCATTTCCTTAGCGACGTCTCCATGGGCGGCATCTTAACAAGCATATTCATGCTGGCAAGCAACGAAACGCTTATCGCGATCGATAAGAAAAAGAAAATCGCCCCTCAAGAAGAGCTAAATTGAGAGCCTTTTCTTAATCTAGTAGCAGAACTTCGGAATTGGTTCCGAAATAGATATCATCGTTTTTCGCGAGTTTTCGGCATAAGGCATCGAATTCTTTATCGTCGATCCGACGGTAATCGAGTTCATAAGAATGTCCCCAGATATATAAAAGCATTGGAGCAGTGGGGTCTGCCTTTAAAAACGCATCCACGACCCCGTTAAAAACGTCTTCTTCCTCGCACCAATACAAGGTGGGGTTGAAGCGATACAGGTTATCTTGCTTTACATAGTCATGCGTTGAAGTGGTGGTCCTTGCATAACGGATTCCCGTTCGCCTTGCAATGATTTCAGCAACACGGTCATCGTTATTGATCCCGCCACAAGGATAGGCGAATCCGACTACTTTTTGACCGGATATCCGCTCTAAATTGAGGCGATCGGTTTCAACTTGCTCGACGATTTCTTCTTCGGAAAGCAATGTGAGATTGCTGTGATTTTTCGTATGCGAAGCGATTTCATGGCCAGCGTAGATTTTGGCAACGTCTTCCTCTTGGAAATGATCGCGGATGACGATTTTGCCAGGGTAAGGCTCAAAAGAACCTTTCCTCCCAAAGGAACCCGAATTGAGGTTAAAGGTCGCTTTTAACCCATAACGATTGAGAATCTCGATGACTCTTAGATCCTGCGTCACGCCATCATCGAAGCTGAACGTAACTGCTTTTTTCTTTCCATTCCACATGCTGAAATGATAACGCGGCAGGTAAAGGAGCGGGCAGAAAAAGAACGAAAACATATAAACAAGGCACAAAAGCCTTTGAAAAAAGAGCCTTTCCGCTATCCGCGTTGTTTTATAATTTTGTTATGGAACCGAAATGGAATCGTATCTGGGGTTATGGACAACTTTTTGGCTTTTCCGCACTCGAAGGCCCCAACCGTTATTATGAAGACAACATCCTCATGACGATGGAAGAAAAGCTTTGCTTTCGTTTTGAATATCGCCCTCTTTTCATTAAGATGTCCTTTCCTGGCATCAAAGAAGTGGAATTTGAAGCGGTCATGGGAGATTTCATCCTAGCCAAAGTGAATGGAAAACCCTTCCAATTGACCTTTGTTGATAACGACACGTTGATTGGGCAAAGTCCTATTCTTCCTTCTTTTGAAGGAGAGAAGCCTTTGGAATGCCACAAAGACTATAACGTGGACGTCTATTCGCTTGGGAACCATTTCTTAGGGCTAACCTATTTTTCTAACAAAGAAGGATATCGCTTCGTCATCCATCATTCCTTCTGTTCTACCGAAGCTCGGGCTGGCGCAAATTTCGCGTTGGATGAGAACAGACTCGACGAGGCCATTGAAAGAAAGATGGCTTATTATCGCGGTTTGCCCGCTTGCTTGGATCCAAAATATGAATCCATTTATTGGAAGAGCTTAAGCGTTCAACGGGTCAACGTTCATTCTCCAGAAGGGAAAATCGATTCCTTGTGGACAACCCCTGACCGCGTTCCTCACCGCCATATGTGGATGTGGGATTCTGCTTTCCACGCGATGGCGATGTCTTCTTATCGCCCAGAGGAAGCAAAAACGATCCTTCTGGCAATGCTGAAACAAACCCATTCGGATGGCTTCATGCCTCATATGGCTAATCCTACCGATTGCAGCGATCTCACCCAGCCTTGTGTCATGTCTTATGCCGTTTGGTTCCTTTACCGAAAAAACAAAGACAAAGCTTTCTTGAAAGAGGCTCTTCCTTATTTAGAACGGTATCTTGAATTCGATAAGCGTCATCGCGATGTCAATGGCAATGGCTTATTGGAATGGAAGACCGAGCCCGATTATCAAGAATGCAAATGCGGAGAATCAGGCCTCGACAATTCGCCTCGATTCGATTTCGACGAAGAGATGGATTGCATCGACTTCTCCACCTTTTTCGCTTTGGACACGAGCATCCTCTCTCTCATTGAAAAAGAGCTAGGACGTGCACAGGAATCTGCCTATTGGAAGAAAGTCTCCGACCACGTTTCAAAGCAAATTCAAGATCTTCTTTGGGACGAAGATAGCGGTGCTTATTATGACCGTCTCTTCTCTGGGGAATTGACCAAAGTTTTGACTCCGGCTTCTTTCTTTCCTTTGTTTGCCGGAATTCCTAGCAAAGAGCAAGCAGAGAAGATGGTTCGCCTTTTGCAAAAAGAAGATGAATTATGGTCAACATTCCCGATTGCAAGCATCTCCCAAAAAGATCCGCGCTTTTCTAACGATATGTGGCGAGGTGGCGTTTGGCTTAACCTCAATTATTTCATCATCGTCGGATTAAGGCGTTATGGCTATATCGATCTTGCCGATAAATTGCGTGAAATCACCTTAGATACGGTCAACCGTTGGTATCTTCAATTGGGAACGATCTTCGAATTCTATGATCCAAAAGACGAAATCAGTCCCTTTGATTGCCACCGCAAAGGAGAGCCAACCCCCAAACCAGATTATCGGTTACACGTGCATAGCATTACGGACTACAACTGGTCTTCTTGCTTCACAATGATGCTAATCCAAGAGGATTACGGATTATGATTCGAGTTGCCCAATTCG
>CAMOEH010000141.1 GCA_946612055.1 uncultured Bacillota bacterium
GAGAGACTTATGCGGCTTGGAAGATGGCATTGCAAAGCAAAGATCATCCTACGGCCCTCATCTTATCGAGGCAAAATCTCCCCTTGCTTGAAAATAGCAACGAAGAAGGCGTGAACAAAGGCGCGTATCTCGTTTATTCGCCTTCGAAAAAGGCAAATCTCCAGATCATCGCTACAGGAAGCGAGGTCTCTTTGGCAGTCGAATCTTCGAAGCTTCTCGAGGAAAAGAAAATCTATGCCGAAGTCGTATCCATGCCTTCGATGAACGCTTTCTTGAAGCAAGAGAAAGCCTATCAAGATAGAATCTTGCACCTGCCTTATGAAAAGCGCGTCAGCTTGGAGATGCTTTCGACTTTCGGCTGGGGCAAATTCGCTTCAATCAATATCGGCATCGATGAATTCGGGGCCTCTGGAAACGAAAAAGACGTAATCCCTGCCTTCGGATTCACCGCCGAGCAAATCGCTTCTTCGATTGAAGAAAAACTTAAAGCAAAGTAAACTGAAACCATGGGTGACTATATCCGCATCAACAATTATTCGCGCTTAGGGACCTTGGCGATTTCTCGCGTCGCCCTCCAAAGCGCGGCGACTCGGGCCGTGACTTCTGTTTCCGGAGCAAAGCTCCCGAACCGGAAAAAATGGCTTTTCGCCGTCGGAGGACCAGTCCGCGTGACCTTAAGCAAAGAAGGGAAAGCCGATATTGCGATCGACGTCTCCATTGCTTCCGGAGTATCCGTCGCCGATGTTTGCCTTTCCATCCAAAAGGAAGTGGCGGGGCAAATCGCGATGATGTGTGAATCCTTCCCCGTCGAAATCAAACTTCGCGTCGTCAAAGTCGGCTGAGCCGGCTTTTTCTTTTGCCATCCTCTCTTTTCTCTTTGTTAAAGAGAGTTTTTGTGCTAGTATGACGAGGCCAACAAAGGCAAATGGATCTATGACGATGGTTAGCGAAGAATGGGACATGGAATTGGGCGAGAGCCGCAATTCACTCCAAAAGATTGCTCTTTTTGCTGTCTATGACATGCTGACCTACATGGAAATGAATCAGCCCGTCGACGTCGAGATGATCGTTTCGGGCCTTTGCGATATGCCTTATGAAGATTGCGATCCTTTTGTCAAAGCAATCTTGATTTTGACGATTGCCCATTACGGGGAAGCCGTCAACGTTTTCAACGAACACATGCATAAATGGACTTTTGATCGCCTTAATCGCGTTGAACGGGCGATTTTGCTGCAGGCTTATGTCCATTATTTCTATGCGGAGAAAGACGTCGACAAAAGAGTCTGCATCGACATTGCGATCAAGCACGCGAAGATCTATCTCGAAGACCGCGATTATAAATTCGTCAACGCCATCCTCGACAAGGTATTGCAACGATGAAAGAAAACGAGGCTCTGTCGGTAACCCAAATCAATCGTCTGATCAAAGGAAAACTCGAAGGGGACCCCGATTTATCGCATTTCTATCTTCGCGGCGAGATATCCAATTTCAAGATTTACCCATCCGGACACGCTTATTTCACGTTGAAAGACGAGGAATCCCTCATTTCGGCCGTGATGTGGTCTAGCGGAGTCATCCATCTTTCCTTCGCACCCAAAAACGGCGACGAAGTCATCTGTCGCGGCTCGATTTCCGTCTATCCTCCTCGAGGATCTTACCAATTTGTCGCCTCGACGATGGAGCTTTCTGGAGAAGGAGCGGAGCTTCTTCGTCTGAAAATGCTTTTTGAGAAATTGCAGAAAGAAGGGCTCTTCGATCCGGCAAAGAAAAAGAAAATTCCCGCCTTTCCGCATAAAATCGCCGTTATCGCGGGGAAAGGATCGGCTGGATTAGCCGACATCATCCGCAATTTACAGCTGCGTTGGCCTCTTGTCGATATCGTGGTCATTCCTAGCCTAGTCCATGGCAAAGAAGCCCCGGCTTCGCTTCGCAAAGCTTTGAAGATCGCGGTTTCCAAGGAGCCGTCGACAATTATTGTTGGACGCGGTGGTGGAGCAAGCGAAGACCTAAGCGCCTTCAATGATGAGGATTTGATTCGCGACATCGCCGCATTGGAGATTCCTTTGATCTCGGCCGTTGGCCACGAAGTGGACGTGACCTTGATTGATTTTGTTTCCGATTTGCGTGTGTCTACGCCAACCGGGGCGGCGACAGCAGCTGTGCCAGATAAAAACGAAATGTATCGATTGCTAGATGATTCTAGCGAACGCCTTCTTTCGGCGATGAAAGCCATTTTGGGAAGGAAAAAGGAACGTTTCCTCTCCTTATCCCAAAGACCATATTTTTCGCGTCCTGAGGCGATTTATGAACAAAAGCGCTTGGAACTTAAGAATACCAAAGATCGCTTTCTTCTGCTTCTTGGAACAAAACTAGCCAACTATCGGCATTCTTTGGAATCTTCTAAAGGCAGACTGGCCGCGTTAAATCCCTATGGCGTCTTGGCTAGAGGGTATTCATTAACAGTTGATGAGAAAGGAAAAGTCATCCAATCGTTAGAACAAGTCGAAGAAGGCGATACCCTTCAAACGCGCTTGCGCGATGGGACTGTGACGGCTAAAGTGATAAGAAAGGATCGGAATCATGGAAAACGAAGTTAAAACAGGGTTTGAGTCCAAATTGAAACGGCTTAACGAAATCGTTGCCAAAATTGAAGGAGAGGTATTACCTCTAGAAGAATCCATCAAGCTTTTCGAGGAGGGCCAAAAGCTCATCAAGGAGCTCGACAAGGAATTGAAGGAAGCCGAAGAGAAAGTCGGATCCTATGAGGAAGTCGAAAATAATTAAGTAATTTTTTAGTAGTTTTGTAGTAGATGAAAAAGAAAGAGGTTATCGAAGAAATTGACGTATTAAGCCTGCACGGTCCAGAACAACTTAAAGAACTGGATGAGAAGCAGCTTTATTTGCTTTGTGAGAACATTCGCAAGCACATTCTTTCCGCTGTTTCTAAACGGGGCGGGCATCTTTCTTCTAACCTAGGCTCGGTCGAGCTAGAAATTGCTTTGCACCTCGCTTTTGATTTCAAAAAAGACAAACTCATCTTTGATGTTGGTCACCAATCGTACACGCACAAATTGCTCACAGGACGCTCTTTGGATCATCTAAACGAACGGGTCGAAGGCGGCGTCAGTGGTTTCGAATCTCCGGAAGAATCGCCATACGATGCCTATTCTGCCGGCCATTCTTCTACCTCTTTATCGGCTGCGAAGGCGTTTGCCTATGCTCGCGATATGAAGGGCGAAAATTACGATGTTGTCGCTTTTATCGGCGATTCTAGCTTGGCTAATGGGCTTGCTTTCGAGGCATTAAATGACATCGGGAGTGGCAATAACAAAGTCATTATCGTTCTTAATGATAACGGGATGTCGATTTCCAAACCCGTCGGCGCCATTTCCAAATTCTTCCGCAACATTTCCGTCGGCAAAAGTTACAACAATTTCAAAAGAAGATATCGGACGGCTTTATATAAAAGCCACGTCGGCAAAAAGTTCTACGCTTTTTCTTACCGTTTGAAAGATTCCTTAAAACGCCGTGTTGTTCCAATCACGATGTTCGATACGCTCGGCTTTTCTTATATCGGGCCAGTAGATGGTCACGATATCAAAACGCTTCGACGCCAATTCGAAAAAGCCAAGCATTCATCGAAGTCTGTCGTTATTCACACGATCACGAATAAAGGCAAAGGCTATGAAAAAGCCGAGAACGATGGCGATGGATATTGGCATGGAGCGACGCCTTTTGACGTTGAGACCGGCCTTCCTTTGTCCCCACATAAAGGACTCATTACTTGGAGCCATCTCTACGCCAATTTGATCCAAAAAAGGATGGAACGCGATCAAGAATCCGTCCTGATTGTCCCCGCGACGTTAAAAGGATCAAATCTTGACGAATCTTTCCGTCTTTATCCGACGCGTTGCAAAGATGTCGGCATTGCCGAAGAGCACGCTTTGACTTATGCAGGTGCGTTGTCTTTAAGCGGATTTCATCCGATTGTCTCGATTTATTCGACCTTTTTGCAACGTGCATACGATGAGCTTTCTCATGACGTAGCAAGGCTACATAGTAACCTTACTCTTGTCATCGACCGTTCTGGTTTTTCCGGAAGCAATGGTGAGACCCATCAAGGAATTTATGATGTTGCCTTCTTGCGTTCGATCCCAGGCGTAAGCGTCGCGATGCCTTCTGAAGCCTGGATAGCCGAAAAATTGATGGCTGACAGCGAGAAAAGAAAAGGCGTCTTCGCGATTAAAGCAACGCGTGACCTTATTCCCGTCGATGCAAAAGAAGAGATTGCCGAGATCGAAGATGGCGAGATGCGGTGGATCAAAAAGGAAAACCATCCTCTTGCTTTGATTGCCGTCGGGCCGCGTGGAAGAGAATTCTTAAGAAAAGCCGAAGAAAAGGGAGTTCTGGCCGATTTAATCGATCCGATCTTCCTTTTCCCTTTCGGAAAAAAGAGCTTAGACTCCTTGATGCATTATCAAAAAATATTCATTTACGATCCTTATGGAACTAAGGAAGGATTTGCTTCTTCCTTGCTTTCAGAATTGCTTGAAAATGGCTATCAAGGCCA
>CAMOEH010000142.1 GCA_946612055.1 uncultured Bacillota bacterium
AAGGAGACGACTTTCCTCGCCTTGATGAAGGTAAAGGCTTTATAGCCGCATCCGGCTAACCCGATCAGCAACGACAATAGTCCGATAATTAAAATGGCAATTTCCATACGCTACTCTATTTGATGGTTATCTTTGGCTTTTTGCAAGACATCTTTGAGATAATGCCCCGTAAAGCTCTTCTCATTTTTGCTAACTTCTTCGGGAGTTCCCGTCGCGACAACCTTGCCACCACGATACCCGCCTAAAGGCCCTAAATCAATGATCCAGTCCGCGACTTTGATGACATCGAGGTTGTGTTCGATGACGATCACGGTATCCCCATGATCGACGATCGATTGCAAAACCGAAAGCAAGCGGCGGACGTCATCGCTATGGAGGCCAGTGGTCGGTTCATCGAGGACGTACACCGTTTTTCCGCTTGGGCGCTTTTGAAGTTCAGTCGCTAATTTGACGCGTTGGGCTTCGCCTCCAGAAAGTTCTGTAGCGGGTTGCCCTAATTTGATATAGCCAAGTCCAACATCCAACAAGGTTTGGATCTTCCTAAGGATCTTGGGACGGTTGGCAAAGAAAGAGCAGGCTTCTTCTACGCGCATATCCAAGACGTCATGGATGTTCTTTCCTTTATAAAGGCATTGCAAGGTCGCTTCGTTATAACGTTTCCCTTCACATTCGTCGCAACGGACATAGACGTCAGGCAGGAAAGACATGGGGATTCTTGTCACGCCTGCCCCTTGGCATTTTTCGCATCGCCCACCAGGGACATTGAAAGAGAATCTCCCTTTATCAAAACCATTGGCCCTTGCTTCATCAGTTTCAGCAAATAGAGCACGGATATCATCGAAAACGCCCGTATAAGTTGCTGGATTGCTTCGAGGAGTTCTTCCAATTGGCTCTTGGGTGATGTTGATCATCTTATCGATATATTGGAGGCCTTCGACCCCTTTGCAGGGTGCCGGCTCGACGTTTTTCTTTTTATTGAGGGCATCGTCGATGGCTTTGACTAACGTTTCATTGATCAAAGAGGATTTGCCTGAACCAGAAACACCCGTGACAACAACGAATTTCCCTAAGGGGAATTTCACGTTCACGTTTTGGAGGTTATGGCAATAGGCTCCTTTGATTTCGATGCTCTTGCCATTTCCTTTCCGGCGGAGCTTCGGGACGGGGATGTATTTACGTCCAGATAGATAATCGCCCGTGATGGAACGTTTCTCATTTTTGATCGTCTCAAGATCGCCTTGGGCCACCACTTCGCCCCCATGGATTCCAGCCCCGGGGCCGATATCGACGATATAATCCGCGGCACGCATCGTGTCTTCGTCATGTTCAACAACGATCAACGTATTGCCTAAATCTCTCATTTGACGAAGGGTGGCGATCAAGCGTTCGTTGTCTTTTTGGTGCAAGCCAATCGAAGGCTCATCCAAGACATAAAGAACGCCAGAAAGCTTGGAACCAATCTGCGTAGCCAAGCGGATACGCTGGGCCTCGCCTCCAGAAAGAGTCATCGCATAACGCGATAATGTTAAATAATCTAAGCCCACGTCTACGAGGAATTGGGAACGAGAGCATATTTCCTTCAACACCATATCCGCGATTTGATGCTCGGTCGGAGAAAGCTTTTCGTAAGTTTGTTTTGCCCAATCCAAGAAGCGGTCCAAAGACAATTCGGTTGCTTCGAAGATATTGAGTCCATTGACCTTGACCGATAAGGCGGATTCGTTAAGCCTTGCTCCGTGGCAAGTCGTGCAGACGCTATCGCGCATGAAGGTTTCGTAATAAGTCCGCATCCAATCCGAACTCGTCTCGCGGTAAAGCCTTTCGATACGGGTTTTGACCCCTTCGATATGGCCATGACGGTTCATCTTGTTGCCATTGACGGAGGTGATCGTGTAATCCATGAAATCAGGAGAACCATACAAAACGATATCCTGCTTTTCCTTGCTTAATTTATTCCACGGGGTGTCTAAATCGATTTTGTAGGTCTTACAAAGCAAATCGAATTCTTTCCATTCGAGATTGGTCGTCCCGACGATATTGGCGAAATAACGGATTGCCCCATCGTTGATGGATTTATCCGGATCAGGAATAAGCAAATTGAGCCCAACTTCCCTTTTGATGCCAAGACCATGGCAATCCGGGCAATAGCCTAAAGGAGCATTGAAGGAAAATAGCCTCGGCTCCAAAGAAGGAACAGAGAAGCCGCATTTGGGGCAACTATGATGCTGGGATAATAGCCTTTCTCCAGAAGAAGAAAGGATAATGAGATGGCCATGCCCATAATCCAAAGCGAGCTCAACGTCATCGTTAACGCGGGAACGTAACCCTTCTTTGATGATGAGACGGTCGATGACGATATCGATGTCATGTCTCTTGTTTTTTTCTAGAGGGGGCACTTCTTCTAATAACATCGTCTGCCCATCGACACGGACGCGGACAAAGCCCTGCTTCTTCAATTTCTCCAGCGTATCGGCGTGAGTTCCCTTTTCGTGTTTGACGATTGGAGAAAGGATTTGAATCTTCTCGCCGTCTTCATATTGGAGGATAGCGTTGGTCATCGCGACCGGAGAATACGCTTCGATCGGTTCATGATGGTTCGGGCAATAAGGCACACCAATGCGAGCATAAAGCAAACGAAGATAATCGTAGATCTCCGTCACGGTTCCTACGGAAGAGCGCGGGTTATGGCTCGTGGACTTTTGATCGATGGAAATCGCTGGGGACAAACCATCGATTTGATCGACGTCTGGTTTCTCAAATCCACCGAGGAATTGCCTGGCGTAAGAAGACAAAGATTCGACGTAACGTCTTTGGCCTTCATTGAAAATCGTGTCAAAAGCCAAAGTCGATTTCCCTGACCCTGATAAGCCAGTGAACACCGTCAAAGATCCCTTAGGAATCTCAACATCGATGTTTTTGAGGTTATTCTCTCTGGCCCCTTTGACCAGAATCCAGTTGCGTGAGGTCTTCGTTTCATCCATAAGTAACGAAATTATACAAGACAAAGTCTTGAAACAAAATCGAAACGCATCATCAATTTCTAGGTGGAATTAAGCAAAGACTTGAGTATAATGGTTTCTCGCCGGGACGTAGCACAGCTTGGTAGTGCACTACCTTGGGGTGGTAGGGGTCTCGGGTTCAAATCCCGACGTTCCGACCAGAACGAAATAATGAGATCGGCAAAAT
>CAMOEH010000143.1 GCA_946612055.1 uncultured Bacillota bacterium
ACGGAGACGGATCTCTTTTCCTTTTTCAATCCCGCCTTGTTTTTTGAAGTCGCTATAGAAATATTTGGTCTTGGGATGGAGGGGTTCTAACTCCGCTCCGATTTGGTTCAAAATCTGAGAATTTTTCTGTCTGGAGACGGTCATCACGGTCGTGAAATAATCAAATCCATGGGCTTCGGCATAGGAATAGGCCTCTTCCATCCTAAGCCGATAGCAAAGGAAGCAACGCTGCCCTCCTTCTCTAGCATCAGCATAAGGACTTAAAGTTTTGGTAAAAGATTCGTTTTCATAAGGAGGCAAGATCAAATCGACGTGAAAGCCGTAATCTTTTTCGAGGTTGGCTAATAATTTGATGAGCTCATCGCGTCTATGCTCGTATTCCGCGGGTGGATAAATATTGGAATTCGCGTAATAAATCGTCACATCGAAATGTGGGCAAAGGAAAGTCAAAGGGAAGCAGGAACAAGGCCCGCAGCAAGCATGCAAAAGAAGCTTCGGTTTCTTGCCATCAGGCAATTTCTCTAAAGTCTTAAGGCTTTCCAGATAATAATTGACCTTATCCATCAGCATTCCTTCGCTTTCTTGCCATAAATATACATCGCATCTCCAAAGGAGAAGAAACGATAACCTTTTTTCACCGCATCGTTATAGCAATCTAGCGTCCATTCTCTTCCCATGAAGGCGGATACGAGCATGATCAAAGTCGATTTCGGAAGATGGAAATTCGTGATCATGGCGTCGATGGCTTGATATTGATAGCCAGGGCTAATAAAGATAGAGGTCGATTCTTCGGTCGCGACAAATTTCCCATATTTTTGGTAAATCGCTTCTAGGGTTCGAACTGAAGTCGTCCCAATCGCGATGATTCTTCTACCTTGTTCCTTAGCTAGATTAAGCGTAGCAGCCGCCTTCTCATCCATCGAGAAGCGTTCTGAATGCATAACGTGGTCTTTCGTATTATTGACTTTGACTGGGCGGAAAGTTCCTAAGCCGATATTCAAAGTAATGTCCACCACTTCAATTCCTTTGGCTCTGATTTCTTCAAACAGTTCTTCCGTGAAATGGAATCCAGCCGTTGGGGCAGCAGCTGAGCCAGGGACTTTGGCGTAAACGGTTTGGTAATCGGATTTGTCCTCGCATTGCTTTTTGATATAAGGGGGCAAAGGCATCAAACCAAGCTGATCAAGAACCTCTAGGAAAATGCCTTCGTAATGGAATTCCATATGACGGATGCCTTCTGGAAGCTCTTTAACACAGACGCAAGTCAATTTGCCTTCGCCAAAACTGCATTCAGATCCGACGTGGACCGAATGAGCATTTCCAACCAAACATTCCCACACGTCCCCCTCGATTTGATGAAGAAGAAGGACCTCAACTTTGCCCTTTGTCGCGGTTTTAACGCCGATTAAACGCGCTGGAATAACCTTGGTGTTGTTGCGGACCAAAACATCGCCAGGATTCAAATAATCAATGATGTCATGAAAGACTTTGTCTTCCCTAGTTTGATGTTCGCGGTCGATTACCATCAATCGAGCTTGGTCGCGATCTTTCAAAGGAGTTTGGGCAATGCTAGATTCCGGCAAATAAAAATCGAAAAGACCAATATCCATTAGAAACCTCTTTTATCGCCATAGGCGGCATACATAGCTTCTTTAAATTCCAAGAAGCGATCGTTTTTGATGGCTTCCCTAGCTTGTTCGGCAAGGCGAATTAAAAAACGAATGTTATGAATTGAATTCAATGTTTTCCCGAACTCTTCGTCGGCTTTGAAAAGATGATGGAGATAAGCTTTTGTGTAATGTTTGCACGTATAGCAATCGCATTCATCGTCTAAGGGCGAGAAATCTTCTTTGTATTGGGCGCGCTGGATGTTGATTCGGCCATGGCTTGTCATCAAAGCCCCATGACGGGCAAGACGGGTTGGCAAAACGCAATCAAACATATCAATCCCGGCAGCAATGCCTTCTAAGATGTAATCGATCGAGCCAACGCCCATTAGATATCTTGGTTTGTCTAAAGGGAGATAACGCACCCCGTCTTTGATCATTTGGTAGCAAACTTCCTTAGGCTCTCCAATGGAGGTTCCGCCAATGGAATAGCCTTGGAAATCCATCGCGGCCAATTCTTTCGCGCAATGTTCTCTTAGATCGGTAAAGGCTCCACCTTGAACGATGCCAAATAAGGCTTGGTCTTTCCTCGTCTTTGCTTCTAAGCCGCGTTTTGCCCAACGAAGCGTTCTTTCCGTCGAGCGTTCGACATATTCTCTCGTTGCAGGATAAGGGATACATTCATCGAAACTCATGATAATATCTGCGCCCAAAGCTTCTTCGATGCGAATCGCTTCTTCGGGAGAGAAGAATTCGATATTCCCATTCAATTCATTATGGAAACGGACTCCTTCTTCGGTGATTTTTCTCCGACTTGCCAAAGAGAAAACTTGGAAGCCTCCAGAATCGGTGAGAATCGGGCCAGAATAATTCATAAATTCATGCAGGCCCCCCGCCTTTTTGACAATTTCTTCACCTGGGCGAAGGTGAAGATGATAGGTATTGGCCAAAATAACGCCAGACCCACAAGCGGCTACTTGCTCGGGAGAAAGGCATTTCACCGTGGCGTTAGTTCCAACGGGCATAAACATCGGCACTTCGACATCGCCATGCCACGTATGCAAGATGCCATACCTTGCTCCGGTTTTGGCATCGATATGTTTGATTTCAAGATAAAACGGTTCCATCAATGGGTAATTCTATATGAATTAAGGTGCGTTGACAAAGGGGGCTCTTACAAACGGTGCAGGATAAGAAAAAATCGCCGTTGCTGGCGATTTAAGAAATCATGATAGATTGAGGGATTACCAATATTTGGTAACGGCTAAAACCATGGCCTTATTGACTTCGGCATCTGAAAGCGGGGTGATTCCCGAGACATCGAACCCTTTCCTTTTAAGGACGGCAATGCCCTCTTTTCCAAGGAACCAGGTGCGAAGACCGCCTTTTTCAAAGCGGTTTTCCTGGGTCATTGGTTCCCATTTAGTCGGCAAATAGAACATTTGGCTTCCCCTGAGCATGAAATTCTGGGGTTCCCAGTCTAAGGTCACTTTATCAAAACGGGCAAAGCGATATAGATCAAATAAAGCGCGGATATGCTCTTCGCTTAAGGGGCCGCGAGACAAGGTGGTTAAGCAATCGTCTTCTGGGAAATAATCGAAAACAATGGTTTTGTTCTCATCATCGTGGTAGCAGATTTTGGCCATATTGATGCCAGCGTGCTTCAACTTTTTGTAATCCGCCATCGCCGATTCAAACCCTTCGTTGAACGTGCGGATAAGGTAAACGCGATTGCTCCACGTCGCAATATAGGTCGTGTGATCCGGGTGGGCCGCCTTGACGGAAGTAACAATAAATTTTTTATTTTTTACAAAAATCACGTTTTCCATGCCTTATATTTTAGCAAAGAAAAACGTCAATGAATAGGCTAGCCAAGCGAAAAGGGGAATGTAAGGGCTTTACTGAAATCTTTGATTTCTTTTTTGGAGAGACGCAATTATATAGAAAAAGAAGGGTTATTGGTTTTTATCAATCATTTTTGAACATCGACCAGCGTTTCTTGTTCAACTTTTTTAAGGAGAAGACCTAGAAAGCAAACTCGTCTTCGGGTAGCATATAGCCATGCGAACCTTCATCTTATTATCAGCGATTCCCGGAAGCGGCAAATCCACTTGGGCTCGTCGTTACCAAAACGAGCACCCCGGCACTTATATCGTTGCTTCTGACGAATTACGGAAAGAGATGACGGGAAGAGTCAATGACTTCTCCAAAGACAAAGAAATGTGGGAAATCTTCCTTTCTCGCATTAATGACTACGCCAAAAATAATGAAGATTGCACCGTCATCGCCGATGCGACCAATTTAGAGAATCGATTCCGCTCCTATTATTATGAAAAAACGCCCAATTTCGATAGGCACGTCCTCGTCTTTTTCAACATTCCCTTCGAGATCTGCCAATTGCAAAATCGGATGAGGGAAGACGAACGAGTCGTCCCCGAAAGCGCGATGGAGCACATGAAAAAACAATTCGAAAAGCCGACCGAGAAAATTATGAATCTCTATGACGAAGTGATCTTCGTAGGAAAAAACTTCGTCTCCGAAAAAATCAAAGAAAAGACAAAGTAAAAAGCCTTCCGGGAATTCCAGAAGGCTTCTTCTATTTTATTTCTCTTCGCGAATTTTGATGCGGTTGGGGAATAAGGTGTAATAGACAAGCACCAAAGCGA
>CAMOEH010000144.1 GCA_946612055.1 uncultured Bacillota bacterium
AGCTTTTAAAGGGAGGAGCAACTTTGTTTTTAACAACCTTGATTTTCACCGAATTGCCAACGATGTCCGCTCCGGCTTTGATGGCTTCCGAACGACGGATGTCGATACGGATCGAAGCGTAGAACTTTAACGCTCTACCACCAGTCGTGACTTCGGGATTGCCATAGACGACACCGACTTTCTCGCGGAGCTGGTTGATGAAGATAACGACGGTGCCGGTTTTATTGAGGATACCAGCGATCTTGCGCATGCCTTTGGACATGAGCCTTGCTTGCAACCCGACTTGGTTATCTGACATGACGCCATCAAGTTCAGCTTGAGGAACTAGCGCAGCGACGGAGTCGACAACGATGACATCGAAAGCGCCGCTAGAAGCGAGCATTTCGCAGATCTCGAGAGCTTGTTCGCCAGAATCAGGCTGAGACAAGATGAGATCATCGATATCAACACCTAGTTTTGCTGCATATTCAGGATCGATTGCGTGCTCGGCATCGATAAAGGCAGCTCTTCCGCCTTTTTTCTGGGCTTCGGCGATCGCGTGGAGAGCAAGCGTGGTTTTCCCTGAAGATTCAGGACCATAGATTTCGATGATGCGGCCTTTTGGATATCCGCCAACCCCTAGGGCTTGATCGAGCAAGATCGAGCCAGAAGGAATCACGTCAACGTCCACATGGGGACGCTCGCCTAAGCGCATTACCGAGCCTTTTCCATAGGATTTCTCGATTTGTTTCAATACGTCTTCAAGCGACTTGTTTTTGTCAGGAATTGTTTCTTTAGCCATTTTGTTAGCCTCCATTTATATATATCCGTAATTTGGACGATTTTCGAATTATTTTTAATTTTTGAACAAAGAAGCGATAAAACTGGTCATCGAAATTACGGTTTTCTCACGGATTTCGTTTCGTTCTCCTTCTAAATTAAGAGGAATGGACCAGACCGAGCCTTGGTAGCATAGACCAAGATAGACTCTTCCGACTGGCTCTCCTCCTTTTTCCGTTGTTGGCCCGGCGTTGCCGGTGCAAGAGATACAAACATCAACATGAAGGGCTTTGCTTCCGCCGATTGCCATTGCCGGGGCAACTTGAGAAGAGACCACACCATATTTTTGAATCAATTGGGGATCGACGTTCGCGAGAGCTTCTTTTTCTTCTGCTGTATAAGTGATAAGTCCGCCTTTATAAACAGAGGAAGCCCCAGGGATTCCGCAGACGGTTGCCCCAAATAAGCCACCCGTCAACGATTCAACGCTACCTAAAGTAAGATGCTTATCCGCAAGAAGTTGAAGCAAAGAAGCCATGCTGTTATTCATTGGAGCCACCTTCTTTCAAAACATGAACGTTCTGCACGAAATAAATGATGCCAGAAACTAAGGAAGCAAGCGTCGCCAAATAAACGAGCAAAATCGCAATGCGGCAACTTGATGGCCAACTCGAATCAAAATAGGAGAAGGGCCAACCATTGAGCATGACCGCTGGAATCGCGATCATCTGAAGGACGGTTTTGATTTTCCCAAAGGGATTGGCTGCAATGACCGCGTTTTTCTTGGCGGCCACAAAGCGAAGCGTATCGACCACCAGATCGCGAATCACCATCAAGATGACGCAGAATGCCGGCATCAAAACGTTTTGATCCGGAGCGTAGCTCCACGGGAAAATGAAGAAAATCAGCATGGAATTCACGAGCATCTTATCCGCGATGGGGTCAAGGAATTTTCCCAAATCGGTGATTTGATGGAGTTTCCTCGCAAGATATCCATCCAAAGCATCGGAAGCCGAGGCGATAACGAAAACAATCAAGGCGATAAGATTCACCCAACTGATATTTGTGTTCCCGACGTTAGGGGAAACAAATTCCCCATATTTTCCCATCAAAGTAATGACGGCTAGGCCAATCAAAAGAAGGACCACCATCAGGATCCGAGCAAGTGTGATTTTTGTTGGTAAATTGATTTTCATCTTTCTTAGTGAGTATCCGGCCCTATAAGCCATATTCTGTCGAGGACGACAATTTATCTCAGGTTTCCCTGGCCCCCTTCCCTTCGTTTCGGGTTGGGCGCTTCCCCTACCAAATTTGGGTTTCTCGCTTGTGGGGTTTACCGCGTTTCATCTTGGCGTCACCACCAAGCTCGTCTCTGTGGCACCTTAGGGAGTCGAGTCTACAAGAGACCTTTCTCCGCCGTTACGGACTCCTCCGTACCTGGGGTTATTTCTTCCCCCAGCGCAATCACTACCGCCATCACAGGCGGTGCGAGTATGGACTTTCCTCTGCAAGAGCAGCAGCCGTCCGGGCCGGATATTATTTCAAATTCGCGTTGGATCTCCTCCAAGAGCGTAAAGGGCTTTTTCTAATTTGGAAATGCGCTGAATCAAATCGATGTTAGATGAATTCACGTGGTCGTTATCTTTGATGCCTTCAAGGCGTCTAGACATGCGTGCATTTTCTAATTCGAGATGACGGATTTTCTCATCGGCTTTCCGCAAATTCGTTTCCAGTTCCACGATATATTTTTTCATCTCCTTCTCGAACATTTCGAAAGAAGCATAGTCGCGGCAGACGATATCCAAGAAGTCATCCACTTCATCGGAATCGTAGCCTCTGACATTATCGCGGAAGACTTTCTTCAAAACCGCGTCAGAAGATAGAACTAGGGCAATACCGGTCATAGAATTAACCCATTAAATTATATTTAATTTTCGTCCTTGTTCAATCGCCTTGGATAAGATTTTAGAATCTTCTATAATTTTTTTCGTGAAAGATTTAGAAAAAGCCCTTAAAGGGATTAAAACATTGGTCTTCTTAGACTTAGAAGGCACCCAGTATAGCCACGAAATCATCGAGATCGGCGCCCACAAGGTCACGCTGAAAGACGATGGGACGATCAAAAAGATCTTCAAAGGCTTCAAGCAATACGTCCGGCCCAAGGAAAGGATCGGCCATTACGTGACCAAATTGACCGGGATCACCGAAGAATTGATCAAGAAGGAAGGCGTTCCTTTCCGCGTGGCTCAGCAAGGGCTAAAGAAATACGTTGGCAAGGACTACGCCCATTGCCGTTTTGTCACCTTTGGGACCTACGATTACACGATGATTCTCTCTTCCGCTGAGAACAATATGGATGCCTCGATGGAAGAGGCCCGTTATGTTGTCCATCATGGATTTGATTTCTCCGCTTTCCTTTCTCGCTACATCAAATCCGAGCAAGGGAATCCCCTATCTTTGGCCAATTATTTGAAGCTTTTCGAAGTGGATTTCCACGGCAAAGAGCATGACGCGTTGGCCGATGCTTATAATCTTGCCCTTCTATATAAAGCGTTTTTAGACAGGAAAGACATCGTTGAAGCCGAATACAAAAAGACATTGGAGCATTTTAGTCATCTCCCTTCTCCTATCGCGAAGGTGATGCGCTCCCTTAACGAAGGAAAATCCGTCTCTACCGAAGATTATGACCGCTTTATCAAGGAGTCCTTGCAATGAATTACCCTTCTGGAAGCAAACCAAAGCGACAAAGCGACCCCATCATCGCGAAAAAAGGGAAATCGCTTCATCTGAAAGTTGCCCCGGGAAACCGCGGCATGGGTTTTGAATCCGATCTCAATCAAAGCAACGATTATTATCGGGAAAAAGGGATTTGCCTCATCACCAAAAGGCCAACCCCAATCAAGGTCTTAAAGGTCGATTACACCAAGGGAGCTCATATCACTTCCGCGGTTTACGAAAAGCAATCCACGACCGACTATAATGGCGTTTACAAGGGACATTACATCGATTTCGAAGCCAAATCGACGCGTAGCAAGACCTCATTCCCCCTTGCTAATATCCCCCATCAGCAAATCGAGCATCTAAAGCAAGTCATCCTTCATCAAGGTATTGCCTTTTTCCTGATTCATTTCGAGCTTTTGAACGAAACCTATTTTTTGCCAGCCCAATTCGTCATCGATTTCTTGGCAGAAAAGAAAAGAGCCTCTTTGCCCTTATCCTTTATCCAAGAAAAAGGATGCCTTGTTAACGAAGGGTATCGCCCCCGTTACGATTATTTACCTTTGGTTGAGAAATTCTTTTTGAAATAAGGACAAAAAGAGGATAGCCCACATTGCGGGCAATCCGGCTTTTTGGCATGACAAATCATCCGTCCAAACCAAATGAGCTGATGATGGAGGCGCATATGAAGTTCCTTGGGAAATTCTTTCTCGAGGATCTTTTCTACTTTCACGGGGTCTTCCTTTTCAGAAGAATAGCCTAATCGACACGCAATCCGATGGACGTGAGTGTCCACCGCAATCGCGGGAATATCAAAGCATTCAGCCCCGACGACATTCGCCGTTTTGATGCCTACGCCAGGAAGGCGAACCAAATCTTCTTTGGAAGAAGGAACTTCTCCTCCGTATTGGCTTTCAATCGCCTTAGCCATTTCGATAAGGTTCTTTGCTTTGTTGTGATATAAACCAATGCTACGAATAATCGTTTCGATCTCTTCAAGTCGAGCATTAGCTAAAGATTTCGGATCCGGAAAAGAGGAAAAGAGGGCAGGCGTGACTTTATTGACGGAGGCATCCGTTGTTTGGGCCGATAACATGACGGCACATAAGCATTGGTAAGGATTGGCGAAATTTAAAGCACATTTCGCATCGGGAAAACGCGCTTGCAAAAAGGAAATAATCGCTTCAGTTTTCTTCTTCATCGACCCAATTCACGCGAACGGCTTTGATGGTATTTTCGATATCCTTATCCCAGGTTTCGTTGATGCCGCTATAGCCTTCTTTGGCGATGTCTTCTCTTTTCCTACCGCTACGAAGGAGGCGGTCGATGGCTTTGAAAGTCGTCCTTTTGCCGCTAGAAAGAGAATCCTCCAACGCGTTTTTGATGCTATCTTCATCGTAAGATGAATCAAGCCAATCGTTGATTTGATCTTCTTCTAAAGGAGAAAGCGTGCGTTTTAAGCGTTGCTGATAATAAGCATAAAGCCGACTCAATTTTTCTGCCCTTTCGCTCGAAGCGAGATTTTGACGGTCACGGACCAAATCGTTTTCAAAGATTTCAAACAATTTCTTTTTCAAAGGGGCGAGGCTAGTAACCATTCCTTTGGAGGTGGATTCATAGCCGATGAAATTTCTGCGAACCAAATCGACGAGCAAAGAATCAAGTTCCCTCGTCTTCATGGTCATTTTCAAAGAAAGCAAGTCGGCCGTGATCATCGTATTTCCTTTGCGGAGAAGGTGGTCAATCATCAAAAGTACGGCCACTTCGTTTTCTTTTAGCCCTAATTTTTTATAAGCGTCCAAAAGAAGAAAACGGAAGTCGACGGCAGAGAAATCTAGGGGTGTGGTATTCATGCTTTTATCATACACCAACTTAATTCTTTTTTAGTTCCATCTTCACTTTTTCTGGATTAAGCAAAGAAAGGAGATGACGGCTAGAAGCGATGGCTTTCGCGCTATCTTCTTCGATATCGAAGCCTAGACGAGCAGCGAAGCGTTCCGCGCGGAGGATGCGGATCGGGTCTTCTTCGATTCTTTTATTAGGATCGCCAATGAAGCGAATCTGCTTTTTTCGGAGATCTTCTAATCCGCCATGATAATCGTAAATATGCTCATCTTTATCGATATAAAGGGCATTAATCGTGAAGTCGCGCCTCCAAGAATCTTTTTCTTTGTCCGTAATGAAATTAACTTCAGAAGGATGGCGATGGTCTTGATACCCTACTTCTTCTCTTAACGTGACCACGTCGACTTTCTTTCCCATGAAAAGGAAATGAATCGAACCATATTTGGCAAAATGGAAATCCGCATCCGGGAGGAACGCTTTTTCTTGTTCGGGGGTAGCGTCGGTTACGAAATCAAAATCATCGCTATCTCTGCCAAGAAGATAGTCGCGGCTACTTCCTCCGATCATATAGAGGGAAAAGCCGTTTTCTCATAAAATGAGAACCAATTCCGGCATCGCGGCACTCTTATTGTAACGGTTACGGGAGTGAAAGTAAATACCGTCAGTCTGTCCGATATGTATGCCCATCACAGCACACTCTCTGTGTATAACCCGTTCTCATTCAAAAGCTGGAGGGACTTGACCATGTAAGCATATGCCAAAGGATTCGTATTTCGAATGCTGCTGATTTTCTTAATACC